>JAGPUU010000163.1 GCA_018067325.1 Amphritea sp. | reverse complement strand
TGGTGACTTAGCTCTTTAAGCCTCTGTGTTTCACTTGCTGAAATAGCACGCCGCTAATGATCAGTATTAAACCTGCGATGGTCGATATCATAATCGGTTCGTTAGCTATTGTTGCTAGCAATATTAGAGATAGGGGTGGTGACAGGTATACTAGATTGCTGAGCTGAGCGGTATTGTCGGTCATCCTCATCGCTTGCATCCAAAGTAAAAAGGCAAACCCCATCTCAAAAGTGCCGATATAAATACCCCCGGCGAGTGCTTGCCAAGGGACCAGGGTAAAAGCGTTCTGCCATAACATCAGGACACTGAGTATCGGTAGGCTTAGGCCAAAGCATAGCAGCAAAGAGACCACCGCATCTCGGGGTTTACGGGTATTTAAAATCCAGTAACCCGCAAAGAAAACAGAGCTTCCCAAACCGAGTATCACGCCCAGAGGGTTCTTGAAATCAAGAGCCAGAAACTGGCCTTGAGTAGCAATGACAATCACACCGCTATAAGCCAAAATTATGCTGATCAGGTTCTTGAGGGTGAATCGCTGCCCAAGAAAAGGTACAGCCATAATGCTGAGCACCACAGCCCAGGTATAGTTCAGCGCCTGGGCCTGTTGGGCGGGTAACATATCGTAGGCAGCAAACAGAATTAGATAGTAAAGGGTTGGATTAAGCAGAGCCAGAATAAGAAAATATCCCGGTGATTCTTGCATATACTGGCGGGCCAGCGAGAATTTTTTTTGTAGCAGCGTTGCCGTAAAAAGAATCAAGAAGCTGGTGGCAACAGCTATCCACAGCATCTGCAAAGGGCTGATAAGTGATAGTGTTAGTTTGAAAGCGGTAGCAACCGTCGACCACATCAGGACCACGGTTAGTGCCAGTATTAATGATTTACGGTTCAAGCGAGTCTTTGTTTCATCATCAGAGTAGTTGTGACTCAATATCCTTCACATCTTCCATCACTACAAAGGTACTGGTTTGAGTAACATAGGGGAGCGATGATATCTTTTCACCCAATACTTCCCGGTAAGACTCCATGCCTCTTGTCCGCACCTTTAACAGGTAATCAAAGTTGGCAGCAATCATATGACATTGCTCTATTTCAGGAATGTCCCGAACCGCTTCATTAAATGCCTGCAGTGCTCGAGTCTTAGTATCACTTAGAGAGACCTGAACAAAGGCGACATGTTTTGTGCCGAGTTTTTTCTGATCTACCAGTGCGATATAGCCCAGAATGTACCCTTGTTCTTCAAGCCGCTTCATGCGGATCTGGCAAGGTGTCTTTGATAGGCCTACCCGGGATGCAAGCTCAGTGACAGTGATACGGGCGTTTTTCTGCAGTTCACGCAGAATGGCCATATCGAGTTTATCCAAATTATCCATATGTTTTCACTGTTCTGGTTGTTCGTTTGTTTTAATTCTTATTCTAAAAAGGATACGACTATGAAAAGCAAAAATACAGTGAAAAAGACTTCTATACTTTACCTATACTTTGTTATCAACTGATCTTTCACTGTTTTTAGGCCTATCCTGAGTACTATTGGATAGAATAAAACGGGTATCAGTGCCAAATTGTAACGAGCTATTAAATCGAATTGGCACCGATAAAGGAATAATAATAAGCCGGTACCTGCCGGTCATAGCGAGTGCTATCTGGAGTCTATACATCATGCATGATTTAGTCGGTCTGTCCAAACCACAGATTATTGAACTGCTCAGCGAAAAACTTTGTGCCCAAGTGAGTGAAAGCCTGCATTCGTCAATGCAGATTTTCACTCAGCAATTTTTGAGTGTTGCTGCACCTGAAGAGTTACAGGGACGTTCGTTAGAATATATCTATTCTACAGCGTTGTCGTACTGGCAGTTGATGCAGAACTTCGAGGCACCGACACCGGATGTTCGAGTGTTTAATCCTGACTATGAACAGCATGGATGGCACTCCAATCATACTGTTATCCAGATTCATAACGTTGATGTTCCTTTTCTGGTTGACTCTGTAAGGATAGAGTTAAACCGTCGGGAACTAGCTATTTTCAGTGTTAATAACTGTGTGCTGGCGTGTGAACGGACCAAAACCCATAAGCTGAAACAGATTAAGCCGGCTAAAGAGCGGGATGAAAACTCATCGATGGAGTCGATGATTTACCTTGAGATTGATCGCCACTCCGACCCTAAGATGTTGGAGGAGCTAAGAAATAGTTTGCTGAGTATTTTGGCTGATGTAAAAGCAGTTGTGGACGACTTCGTACCTATCAAAGAGAAAGTTCTGGAACTGAAAGAGGAATTGCGTAATCGGGATGCAAACAGCCCGGAGATCAAGGAAACCCGGAAGTTACTCGATTGGTTGCTAGATGATAATTTCATTTTCCAGGGTTATGAAGAGGTTGTTGTCAGCCAGAGTAAGGGGAAGGTCTTTACCGATGCGGTAGACGGGACTCAACTGGGGACTCAACGTCAGGCGCCTGTACGTGCAGAGCTGAGCCAACTAGAACAGCAGTTTGTACTGGCCGAAAAGCTGGCCATGTTCAGCAAAGATGTGCAACGTTCCACTGTACATCGGTCGGTTTACCGGGATCTGATTATTATTAAGCGTTTTGACGCGCAGGGAGCGGTCATCGGCGAATGCCGTTTTAACGGATTGTATACTTCCTCTGTTTTCCTGACTAATCCATTACGGATTCCAGTGGTTCGGCAGAAGCTGATCGCCATACTGTCAGAATGTGGATTTGAGCCTGGAGGACATAGCCATAAAGCACTGGTTCAGATTATCACTGATATGCCGCGTGAAGAACTGGTTTTGGCTGAAACTGAAGATCTTAAACGTACTAGCTTCGGTATTTTCAATATGCAGGAAAGGCGTCGGGCCTGTCTGTTTGTTCGTCAGGATTCCAGCAAACGCTTTTATTCCTGTCTGTATTATATTCCCCGTGATCTCTATACCACAAAGCTGCGAAACACCGTATTGCATTTGCTCTATAAAGGGCTTCACGGCAGAGATTACGAAGCTAATTCACAGATTTCTGAGTCGATCTTATCTAGAACGCATTTTGTTATTTTTAGTGATCCCGATCAGCAGGCCGAAGTAGACATCGCCACCATTGAGGCGCGAATCCTGGAAATATCCCGTTCCTGGGATGATGATCTGAGTGTTAGCTTGATTGACGCTTATGGTGAAGAGAAGGGCAGTCGTTTTGCAAACCGCTTTAATGGTGCTTTCACTGCAGCTTATAAAGAGAATTTTTCTACTGGTAACGCAGTATATGATCTGCAGCATATCTCTTATCTGACATCAGACGACTCGATCGCCATGAGCTTTTATCGCTCATTTGAAGAGTCCACGGGCATTTTGAAATTCAAACTGTTCAGTGTTGACCGTCCTTTAGTACTATCCGAAGTCATTCCCTTGTTGGAAAATCTCGGCCTTAAGGTGATGAGTGAGCACCCTTATGTGGTAACTGACCGGGATGAAAAAGAGTATTGGATCAGCGATTTCCGAGTTAGCTATGGGCAGTTGGCAGTTGTTGAACTCGATCAGGTAAAAAGCATTCTGCAGGAAGCTTTTTCTAGAGTCTGGGATGGTCAGGCGGATAGTGATGAATTCAACCGACTGGTTATCGCCGGGGGGCTGACTTGGCGTAAAGTCGCTATGTTACGGGCTTATGCGCGGTATATTAAACAGCTGCGTTTCGGTTTCTCTCAGCCTTTCATGGCCGATGTGCTGGTGCGTAACGTGGCTATCACGCAGCAGTTAGTTGAGTTGTTCCGCAGCCGTTTCCGTCCCGATATGCTGGACCCTGACCGGGAGAAGAAGATAGAAGAAAGCATTCTGGCAGCGTTGGAAGGGGTGAGCAGCCTTGATGATGACAAGATTCTTCGCCGTTTTATGGTCGTGATAAAGTCCACACTGAGAACCAATTTCTTTCAACAGATCAATGGTGAAGATAAAGCATATTTCTCCTTTAAAATTGATTCTCAGTCCATTCCAGAGATTCCAGAGCCTAAGCCAAAGTTTGAAGTGTTTATCTACTCCCCACGGGTTGAGGGTGTGCATCTGCGTGTCGGCAAGGTGGCGCGGGGTGGTTTACGTTGGTCCGACCGGATGGAGGATTACCGTACAGAAGTACTAGGGCTGGTAAAAGCGCAGCAGGTTAAAAACTCGGTGATAGTTCCCATGGGGGCTAAAGGCTGCTTTATCTGTAAGCGAATGCCTGCGAATGCAGATAGGGAAGCGATTCAGGCCGAAGGTATCGAGTGTTATAAAACGTATATTCGAGGATTGTTGGATATTACCGATAACCTGGTAGCCGGTGAGGTTGTCCATCCTGAATCTGTGGTTCGTCATGATGAAGATGATACCTATTTGGTGGTTGCTGCTGACAAAGGTACTGCCACCTTCTCTGATATCGCTAACTCTATTTCTGAAGAGTATGGTTTCTGGCTGGGTGATGCGTTTGCTTCCGGTGGTAGCCAGGGTTACGACCACAAAGGGATGGGTATTACCGCGCGTGGAGCTTGGGAATCAGTCAAACTTCACTTCCGTGAAAAGGGTTTAAATACCCAACAGGAAGAGTTCACTGTTATTGGTATCGGGGATATGGCGGGCGATGTATTTGGTAACGGCATGCTGTTGTCTGAAACCATCAGTCTGGTGGCTGCATTTAACCATATGCATATCTTTATCGATCCTAATCCAGAAGTCGCCAGCTCTTTCGTTGAGCGTAAGCGGATGTTTGAGCTGCCCCGTTCCAGCTGGGCAGATTACAACGCTAAACTGATCAGTAAGGGTGGTGGTATTTTTGCCCGTTCGGCAAAATGGATCGATATCTCTCCGGAAATGAAAAAGCGTTTTGCTATTACTGCTGACCGTCTAGCCCCAACCGATCTGCTTAATGCGCTGCTGAAAGCCCCGGTTGATATGCTCTGGAATGGCGGTATCGGTACCTATGTGAAAGCCTCCCAGGAAACCCATGCAGAAGTAGGCGACAAGGCTAACGATAACCTTCGGGTGAACGGTCATGAGCTGAACTGCAAAGTGCTGGGAGAGGGGGGCAATCTTGGTTTTACTCAGTTAGGGCGAATTGAATTTGCGCTGCAAGGAGGCTCATCAAATACCGACTTTATCGATAATGCCGGTGGTGTAGATTGTTCCGACCATGAAGTTAATATCAAGATACTGCTGAATGAGTTGGTCAATCAGGGCGATATGACCATGAAGCAGCGTAATCAGCTGCTCCGTGAGATGACCGACGATGTGTCTGTTCTGGTATTGAAGAACAACTACCGTCAGGCTCAGGCACTGAATATTGCAGAAAGCCACGCGAAAGAGTCTTTAGATGACTATCTGCGTTTGATGCAGAGCTTAAAGCGTGAAGGTAAGCTTAATCCAGAGCTTGAATTCCTGCCGACAGAAAAACAGTTAGTGTTGCGTCAGGAGCAGGGCAAGGGATTAACCCGGCCAGAGCTCTCTGTATTGATCTGTTATGCACGAATTGAACTGAAACAGGCGCTGATAAATTCATGGCTGACCGACGATAAAGGTTTCGCACGCGAGATGGAGACTGCTTTTCCAGCGCGTTTGTTGGAAGAGTTTCCGGAAGCGTTGCATAACCACCGGTTGCGCCGGGAGATTACGGCAACTCAGATTGCTAATGATTTAATAAACAGAATGGGTATCACTTTCGTATACAGCCTTAGTGCTGCGATCGGTGTTAGCTATGCTCAGATCGCCGCCGCCTATATGGTTGCCCGCGAGGTATTCGATATTGAAAGCTATTGGCAACAGATAGAAGCGCTTGATAATCAGGTTCCAGCTGAGTTACAAGTCACGATGATGAAAGACCTGGTACAACTGTTGGCTCGCGGCACCCAATGGCTATTACGTCATCACCGGGACGGCCTTGATATTCAGCACTGCCTTGAAATTTATAAACCGGCCATTGATCAGGTAGTGATATCAGATGAAGAAATCCACAAAGTAATCCCGGCTGATCGATTGGCTGAAAAATATGAACGTTACACAGGAGCGGGCGTGCCAGCACCGTTATCCGCATTCTGTGCGGCTAGTGAGAATATATACTGGTTGTTGGATGTGATCGATGTTGCCCGCGATACCGATGAAGATGTCGAGCAGGTAGCGAAAACCTATTTCGGCGTTGGTACTAGTCTTAATCTGATCTGGCTGGACCTTCAGATTCGTCAGTTTAGCAGTGTTAATCACTGGCAGGCGCTGGCGAAAAACAGCTATCGTATAGAGCTTGATAATCAGCATCGCGCGTTAACGCTTAAGGTTCTGCAATCTGGCGAACCGGGCAGTAGTGTCGAGCAACGATTAGAGTATTGGCAGCAGAATAAGTCAGTACAACTGGAGCGCTGGCACCATACTCTGAGGGATATTCAGAACACCAAACTGATCGATTGTGCCATTTTCTCGGTAGCCTTAAGTGTTCTGCTAGAGCTGAGTTAATCTGCTATAAGTTCTTGGTCCCAAAAAACGATTCAGAAATATCTTCTGAGTCGTTTTTTTTTGCTTTTTATTATCTTTGTTTATGTTTCATGCTACTGGCGTTAAGGGTTTCTTTTTTTAATGATTTTTTAGATAA
>JAGPUU010000150.1 GCA_018067325.1 Amphritea sp. | reverse complement strand
AACATTAACCTTGATGATCGAGGAATATGTCACCCGCGATGGTACAGATTATGGTGATGTTGAAGTCGGACTTGAGACGCGGGTTGAGCAAGTCCGGTCTAAACTAAAGCAAGGTGTTGCGGTTATTTTGTTCAGCCAAAGTACAGGGCTGTGCAATATAGTGGCACGTGATAGTTTATAAAATTTATAGATGCCTGCTTTAAATTGGTGCCGGGGAGAGCGTTATGGATCAGTTAGAACAAATTACCGCTTTAATTGCTTTGACCATGGGAGTGGGTTGGGCGAGTGGTATTAATCTCTATGCAACTATCCTGATGCTGGGTTTGATGTCCAATATGGGGAATCTAGAGTTACCTGTTGAGTTGGAAATTATTGCCGATCCTATGGTGCTGATGGCCGCGGGCTTTATGTATTGTGTTGAGTTTTTCGCTGATAAGATCCCCGGCGTGGATACCGGTTGGGATGCGCTGCATACCTTTATAAGGATACCTGCAGGTGCTGCTCTAGCGGCGGGCGCTGTAGGCGATATGAATGGGGCAGTGGTACTCGCAGCGGCGCTGGTGGGCGGGTCTCTCTCGGCGACCAGTCATGCGCTAAAAGCGGGTGGCCGAGTGATGATTAATACCTCACCGGAACCGGTGACTAACTGGACCGCATCGGTTTCTGAAGACCTGGTTGTTTTTGGTGGTTTATGGGCTGCGCTGAACTATCCCATCGCATTTTTGATCGGTTTAGTGTTGTTTGTTGCATTGGTGATTTGGTTGCTGCCGAAAATCTGGCGCGGTGTGAAGAAAGTGTTTGCTTTTCTGGCGGGGCTTTTTGGGCATAAGTCAGAGGATATTAAAATAAACGAGGGTGGGGTGTTACCGCACCGCAAACCGTAGAGCGCTCGATTAGTGGGCTAAGGTGACCGGCTGTCTAGCCATTCATTGTTAATCAGAGATTGAAGCAGGTCGGTGCGGGTGATGATTCCGGTTAGGTTGCCGTTGTCTTGAACAATGGGGATGCAGGTGAGCTGGTGTTCTACACAGCTTACCGCCAGCTGACGAATGTTAGTATCCGGTGTCGCGGTAATCACTTGTGTTGTGTAGCTCTCCTCAATGGTGTCCTCGACTGTATGCGGTTGAGCACCCTGATGGCTTAAGTATTGTAGTAGCAATTTTTCTGTCACTATCCCCATCAACCTACCAGCGCCCGAGAGCACAAGCAGGTGGCTAATATCAAACTGTTTCATCTTGTATAACGCGGACTGAATTTTACTGCCTTGTAATACAGCTTGTACTGGATGCGACATGATCAGTGAGGCTGGGATATAGGAGCGTGGATGTTCTTGAATAGAGCTACTGCCTCCAGTTTGGCTATAAGCTGATGCCGCTTTTCGGGCGTTTCCTTTTCCCTGTGTACCGGCTTCCTGGAGCAGCATTTGGTCGACTAGTTCTTTCTCATGGTCTTTATCACCACCGGCTGCTGCGGTGTTAGCGGCCGCCGTCATCTGCTCCACACCGCGAGGAATGAACATAGATTTAACCGGTGTTTGTATACGATATCCCTGATCGTAAATAATCAATGCCATAACTATCTTTCACTTTCATATAAGGACTGTTTGTATTATATCGCCCGTCTGATCAGATTCTTGATGATAAATCGCGCTGGATTAAGCTTATCAATCAGTTCCTTTTCAATGGGTAAAGGCTCATCTTCAAGCATAGCAGCAATTATCTCACCACTAATTGGACCACTAATAAGTCCTTTTGATCCATGGGCCAAGTTTGCGAACAACCTAGGGTAGTGTTTGGGTGGCGTTTCGATTATTTTTTTGGCGTCACGGCTCAGCTGTGCATAGTCTTTAATAAACTCGTCATAAACAGGCACCGGACCTATCATCGGAAGCTTGTCGGGAGACGCGCACCGAAAACCGACACGTCCATCTAAACCGCTCTCAGCATGGTAATGTCGTAAGGCCGTACCTAGCTCAATTGATATGTCAGAGATTTTATCAAGGTTATGCTGGTGACCTGATTCTCTGATATCCCTTGCTTCATCCTTGAGGTCGAAAGTAGCACCGAAGCAGAAACGCCCCTCTTTGGCCGGGGATATATAGCCTTCGCAGCAAAGTACTGTTTTTAAGGGGGGAGCGCTAATTTCCGTTCGAGTAAGAGATACCTGGCCACGAATGTTTTGTACAGGTAACGAATCTAACTGCTCAAACGAGGCACTATCGGCAGCGGAAGCAACGACAACAACTGTTGCTGATATAACTGCGTTGTCTTGAGAGTAGGCTTTCCAAAGAGTATCAGTGTGTTCTAGCTTGATAATCTCTGTTGAGGTTTTTACACTGATATTAGGGTGGTCGCTCAACCATTTACACAATAGTGGTGGTGTCGCCCAGCCAGCCTCAGGAAAAAATAAACCGCTATTGTTTACTGTGATACCGGCAAGCTCAGAGGCTTCAGCTTGTTCGACAAAGCGGACGATTGAGTCAGGATAATTACCTGAGTCAGCCAGTTTCCGATGCTTTTGCCGCTCTTTTTCACTTGATGCCAGCTGTAGTAACCCACAGGGTGACCAGATATCAGGCCTGTCCGATAGGTTTTGCTTAAGAAAATTACTACTGTAAAGAAAGCCTGATAGATGAAAGCGGCTGGCGGGAATGGGTTCAACCGGCAGTTTAGCGTAAAGCGCTCCTTGGCGATTGCCTGACCCTTCGGCGGCAATCGTTGGGTTGCGATCCACAAGTGTCACTTGCCAGCCTCTCTGGGCTAATGATCGCGCTGTAGAACAACCCGCAACGCCCGCTCCAATAACCAGGGCAGTTTTTTCACTGGTATGTTTTTGAGGGAGTGTAAACCAGGCTGGGGTTTTGGCTGGTGGTAAAGAATTAGGAGTTGCTACGCCCGTTAAGTTGCCGAACAGCATCTCTTGCTTAAGATCAAATCCTGGTTTCTTAGTTATTTCAAAACCCATGCATTGGAGTCCTTTTTTTTACAATTCTGGCACAAGTGAACGTTGCAAAGGTCGTGCCTGGACTGCTAAGAGGGCATATTTGACTAAATAGTTCTGACGTCCATATGTCTGGATTTTTTGATGGAGAAAAACCATCGAGAAACCATGCATCGACGTTAGCGTTAAGCTGGCGGTAGCATTCGGTAGTATCGGCAAACATTCGCGTGAGTGTGATTCGATCATCATTAAAGTTGATACGATGAAAGCCGGATGTGAGTACAGGGTATTGCTCAATTAGCTGGCTGGAGAATTCTGAGAACTCAGGCCAAAGGTTAAGTGCCTTGGTCGGGTCTGCAACCGTCAGGGGATATCGTTCAGTGCTGATGAAGTGCAGGAGTGAATTTTTAGTGGTGGAATTACGCCATGATCTCCATGTGGCAAGAAAGTTGAGGCCAGTTCCAAAACCAGTCTCCGCAATGGTGAATACGGACCTCATATGAGTGTTGAATCTGGAGGTGAGCTGGTTTCTTTCTAGAAATACAAATTCTGTTTCGGCCAGCCCGTCGTCAGTAGAAAAATAGAAGTCGTCATATAGATCAGAGTACGGAGTAGGAATGTTCCAGTTCAGTCGAGCCAGCGTGGTGCTTTTCATGGTCAAAATGATGGGCTTAACTCTACTAGGTCAGTACTTATGATGCGTAATTATATATAATAATGCGCTTTATTGTGGATTAGATCACTTGAATGATATCGAGTCGTCTGATTCTTATTGAATGCTGAATTGTTTCGTGGGGCCTTATTAGGCTTTCTATGGGAATTTGGATAGGAATGCTCTATGTCTTGTTGTCAGACGCTTATTTCAAAGCTTGAAAGTAAAACTGCAGTAATTGGTATCGTTGGGCTGGGTTATGTTGGGCTGCCGTTGATGTTGCGTTATAACGCAATTGGATATTCTGTGCTGGGTATAGATATCGATAGCTTTAAAGTTGATGAGCTTAATAATGGACGAAGCTATATCGAACACATCTCAGGTGAAGCGATTGCTAAAGCAGCACAAAGCGGCTTTGAGGCTACAACTGACTTTAGCCGCTCAGTGGAATGTGATGCACTGATATTATGCGTGCCTACTCCGTTGAATAAGTATCGTGAGCCGGATATAAGTTTTGTTACAGATACTACTGACGCACTTGTTCCATACCTGAGGGAGGGGCAAGTTGTTTCTCTTGAAAGCACAACTTATCCTGGTACTACAGAGGAAGAGCTTCTGCCCAGAGTAGAGAAAAACGGTCTTAAAGTCGGAGAGAATATTTTTCTTGTTTATTCGCCTGAACGTGAAGATCCAGGTAATCCAGATTTTGATACCAGAACTATCCCTAAAGTAGTGGGGGGACAGACATCGAAGTGTCTTGAAGTGGGCGAGGCTTTATATGGTCATGCGATTGATCAAGTCGTATCTGTTAGCTCAACCCAAGCTGCTGAGTTGACTAAGCTGTTAGAGAATATTCACCGCGCAGTGAATATTGGCTTGGTTAACGAAATGAAAATTGTTGCTGATAAAATGGGCATAGATATTTTTGAGGTTGTAGATGCTGCGGCGACCAAACCGTTTGGTTTTACACCTTATTATCCAGGCCCTGGGCTGGGTGGCCATTGCATCCCGATTGACCCGTTCTATCTGACTTGGAAAGCTCGTGAGTATGGTTTGCATACACGCTTTATCGAGCTTGCGGGCGAAGTAAATACTGCGATGCCACAGTGGGTTGTTACTAAACTGATGGACGGTTTAAATGAGCAAGGTAAACCACTTAAGGGGAGTCGGATTCTGGTATTAGGTATAGCGTACAAAAAGAATGTCGATGATATGCGTGAGTCCCCTTCGGTAGAGATTATGGAATTATTGGAAGGAAAGGGAGCTGCTGTTGAGTACAGTGATCCGCATGTGCTTTCGTTTCCTAAGATGCGTGAACATAAATTTGATCTTGATAGTGTTACGTTAACCGCAGAAACTCTCAATAGTTTTGACGCAGTCGTACTGGCTACAGATCATGATGCATTTGATTATGGTCTGATAGCAGAGCATTCTGTGTTACTGATCGATACGCGTGGAAAGTTCCGAGCCCCGCAGCTGAATATTATTAAAGCCTGATTTGGAGAGTTATCGAGTGAAGAAGTTTGCATTGATTGGTGCTGCAGGTTATATCGCCCCTAGACATATGAAAGCGATCAAAGAAACAGATAACCTGTTGGTTTGTGGCTACGATATAAACGACTCGGTGGGTATTATTGATAGCATTTCACCTCAAAGTGAGTTTTTCACAGAGTTCGAGCGTTTTACTGATTATGCGTATACGTTGAGAAGGGATTCTGAAACTAAGCTGGACTACGTGGCGGTCTGTTCTCCAAACTACCTGCATAAATCCCATATTGCTGCAGGATTGCGTATGGGTTGTGATGTTATCTGTGAAAAGCCACTTGTGCCTTCGCCTGAATTACTGGATGAACTTCAGTTGATAGAGCAAGAAACTGGTCAGCGCATATATAATATCCTTCAGTTGCGTCACCATCAGGCTATTCTCGATCTCAAAGAAAAGGTTGCACTAGAGCAGCGTGATGAGAAGCATGAGGTTGAATTAACTTACATTACTTCCCGTGGTAACTGGTATATGGAAAGCTGGAAAGGTGATCCGCGTAAATCCTTTGGCATTGCAACCAATATCGGCGTTCACTTCTTTGATATGCTTCATTTTATTTTTGGTAAGTTACAAAAAAATGTGCTGCACTATGCAAATGATTACAAGGCAGCGGGATATCTTGAGTATGAAAATGCAAGAGTCCCTTGGTTCTTGTCAATCGATGCTAATGATCTGCCTGATTCTGTGAAAGGTAAGCAGCCGACCTATCGTTCCATAACGTGTGACGGCGAAGAATTAGAGTTTTCTGGCGGCTTCACTGATCTGCATACAATTAGTTATAAAGAAATCCTGGCCGGGCGTGGTTATGGAATAGAAGATGCACGTCATTGTGTGGAAACGGTTAACTATATTCGGTCAGCCGTGCCGGAAGATGCCGCGCCTAATGAAGCTCATCCTTTTTTACAGAAGCTAGTTTAAAGATGAATTATCAGGTGCATGAGAGCGCTATTGTTGATGAGGGCGCACAGATAGGAGCCGGATCCAGAATATGGCACTTTGTACATATTTGTGGCGGAGCAAAGATTGGATCGGGCTGCTCTTTCGGACAAAACGTTTTTATTGGCAATAAAGTTGTCATTGGGGATGACTGCAAGGTTCAGAATAACGTGTCAGTTTATGACAATGTTGTTTTAGAAGACGGCGTCTTTTGTGGCCCGAGCATGGTGTTTACTAATGTTTATAATCCCCGATCACTGATAGAACGTAAAAATGAATATAGGGATACTTTAGTTAAAAAAGGAGCCACTTTAGGAGCCAACTGTACCATCGTATGTGGGGTAACGATTGGCGCGTTCTCATTTGTTGGTGCTGGTGCGGTCGTCAATAAAAGCGTACCAGACTATGCGCTGATGGTCGGAGTTCCTGCTAAGCAGATTGGCTGGATGAGTGAGTTTGGAGAACAGCTTGATCTGCCGGTAATAGGTAATGCTCAGGTTGTCTGTTCTCAGAGCGGTGATCTGTACAAGTTAAATGGAAAAGTACTGGAAAAGGTGTCGGGTTAATGCAATTTATAGATCTTGCAGCTCAACAGAGCCGTATTAAGGTTGAGATCGATGCTGCAATTCAGAGAGTGCTTGCACACGGTAAGTATATACTCGGACCAGAAGTAGCAGAGCTTGAAGAAAAGCTAGCAGACTATATTGGTGTTAAACACTGTATAACCTGTGCTAACGGAACAGATGCCCTACAGATTGCACAAATGGCATTTGGTATAGGGCCCGGTGATGAAGTAATAACTCCAGGCTTTACATATATAGCAACAGCAGAAACAGTAGCTGTTCTTGGAGCAAAACCTGTATATGTCGATATTGATCCGCGCACATATAATCTAAACCCGAAGAAACTAGAAGAGGCTATTACGTCAAAGACTAAGGCGATTATTCCTGTTTCTCTATATGGTCAGTGTGCTGACTTTGATGCCATTAATGAGATTGCAGATAGATATAATATACCCGTTATTGAAGATGCTGCGCAGAGTTTTGGTGCAACGTACAAAGGTCGCAAGTCAGGTAGTCTTTCAACCATAGCAACAACCTCGTTCTTTCCAAGTAAGCCTTTGGGTTGTTATGGCGATGGAGGAGCAATTTTTACTAATGATGATGAACTAGCGTTAATCATGAGGCAAATAGCTCGTCATGGTCAGGACAGACGTTATCATCATATAAGAGTAGGTGTTAATAGCCGGCTTGATACGATACAAGCAGCTATCTTATTAGAAAAATTTAATATGTTCAGGCACGAAATTGAATTAAGGCAACAGGTTGCAGCGAATTATCAAAGGTTATTAAAGGAATTTAATTTCTGTACTCTTCCCTATGTAGAAGATTTTAATACTAGTGTTTATGCGCAATATACAATAAATACAGGACGCAGAGATCGGCTTCAGAAGCGACTACACGAATTTGGAATACCAACTGCTGTTCATTATCCTTTGCCACTCAATAAACAGCCCGCAGTAATGAATGCTAACGATTACCTTCCAGAGGGAGATCGTGCATCAAATATGGTGCTGAGTCTTCCGATGCATCCCTACCTAAAATTAGAAGATGTTGATAAGGTTGCTTTGGTTTTCGAAGGCTTCTGAAGTGAAAATTTTAAAAAGTGTGGGGGTTCTTACTGCTGGAAATGTAGCTGCACAAGCTATTAACCTTATCGGCTTTATGTACCTTAGTCGGATTTATACTCCGGCTGAAATCGGTGTTTATGCCGTTCTAATTGGTATATCATCGATTATAGGTGTTGTTTCATCATGTCGTTATGAAATGACAATTCTTTTACCAAAAAGTGAGCGAAATGCTTGGTTAGCTGTTAAGGCCTCATTGTTAGTTTCAGTTTTTATATTTTTAATAGTCGCCAGTTCTTTGTTTTTATTGTCAATGGTTTTTAGTTTTACTTGGTTGAGTTATTGGTTAATTATCTCAATTCTTTCGTTAGGTTTTTCTGTAATAAATATTAATTCATTTATATGTACTAGAGAAGAGCTGTATAGGTTTCTTAGTTATATTCAAATCAGTAGATCATTAATGTT
>JAGPUU010000091.1 GCA_018067325.1 Amphritea sp. | reverse complement strand
CACCAAAAGCTATACCTATCATCCTTGATTACCGGTTGGCTTAACGATCTATTGTGGGCATAATTGAGGCCCCATACATCTACTATAAATGCGTCCCTGATGCCGCGCAAACTTATCAAAAAATACATGCCGGATGAGCAGAAGCTAAAATCCAATCGCTATCTCAGCTGGCTCGGGAGCTACATACATGACCCAAATTTATGGCACCTAACCCGTAAGTCAGTCAGTAAGGCATTTTTTGTTGGCCTGTTTTGCGCCTTTCTACCGCTGCCATCGCAGATGCTGATTGCCGCTGTTGTTGCACTTTTTATCCGCAGCAATTTGCCAATATCCATCAGCCTTGTTTGGGTTACCAACCCACTCACCATTCCTCCCATGTTCTATTTTGCCTATTGGATCGGCACGCTGATGGTTGGCGGCGATGTTCAACAGGTTGAATTTGTGATGAGTATAGAGTGGCTCACAGAAGAGCTATCCCACATTTGGTTACCACTACTAGTGGGGTCTTTAGTCTGCGGAATAGTCAGCGGGGCTCTGGGGTATTTTCTGATGCAGGGTTTCTGGGTATGGCAGGTAAACAAAAGCTGGCGGAAGCGTAAATTCCGCAAAGTCAAAAAGAAGAGCACTGATGAAACGCCGCTTCAGGACAATAATCTCGATGAAGCAGAAAGCAAAAAGCCGGAATAACTTCCGGCTTTTTATTGTTCCTATGTACGAACTCAGTAACGCTTAAACTTTTATCTCTTGCAGCAAACCATCCTTCAGTTCCATCACCCTTCCCTGCTTTTTTGCTAACTGTAAGTCATGGGTTACGACCACAAAAGAGATACCAAACTCAGCGTTCAGATTATCCATCAACGCCTGAACGTCTTCAGCCGTATGCCGATCAAGGTTACCCGTGGGCTCATCCATCAGTACGCATGCCGGATTGGTCACCAACGCACGTGCGATAGCAACCCGTTGACGTTCTCCGCCACTGAGCATTGACGGCTTATGCTCCAAGCGATGTCCCAACCCTACGGAACTGAGTAGCTCAGCTGACTTTTCTCGTACGGTTTTAATCGGCTCGCCTCTGATCAGCAGTGGCATAGCGACATTCTCCAGCGCACTAAACTCCGCTAAGAGATGATGGAACTGATAGACGAATCCCAGTGACCGATTTCGAAGTTGAGCCCGGGCTTTTTCACTGATATCAAAAAACGAACAGTTGTCGATACGTACATCACCTGAGCTAGGAAGATCCAGCCCACCGAGCATATTCAACAGGGTACTCTTGCCAGAACCAGAGCTACCAACTATTGCCAGGGTCTCTCCTCGCTTTACCTCAAGTTGAACACCGCGTAGCACTTCAACGGTGATATCACCCTCTCCGTAATGTTTTTTAAGCTCAATACATTGCAGAACTAAATCACTCATAGCGCAGCGCCTCCGCAGGTTGAGTACGAGAAGCACGCCAGGCAGGATAAAGCGTTGCCAGGAAACTAATACTCAGCGCTACACTGATAATAGTAACAACATCACCCAGCCTTAGCTGAGAAGGCAGATAGCTGATGAAATAGACCTCAGCACTGAGGAACTGAATACCAAAAACCTGTTCAACCCAAGCGATTAGATCGGTAATAGTTAAGGCTAGGGCGATACCCAGCGCAGAACCTAACAGGGTTCCCATAACGCCAATGACCGTGCCCTGCACCATAAAAATGCGCATAATTCGGCCCGGCGTGGCACCCAGGGTTCTCAATATAGCGATATCACCTTTCTTATCGGTAACCACCATCACCAAGGTTGAGACAATATTAAACGCGGCCACAAAAACGATGAGAAACAGCAGTAACCCGATCATCTTCTTTTCCAACTGAATGGCCTGAAACAGATTACCGTGGGTTCGGGTCCAATCACTGGCGCGATAGAACTCGCCCAGATCGGTAATAATCTGACGAATTCTATAGGGCGCTTCAAACAGGTTATCAAACTGCAGACGAATACCATCAACTCCGCTATTCATCCGCTTAATACGGGCAGCATCGTCTATATGGATATAGGCGAGGTTTGCATCTAGCTCCGCCCCGACCTCAAACAGTCCAACAACGGTAAAACGTTTCAACCGTGGAATAACACCCGCCACACTGATAGAAGCTTCGGGTAACACCAGCGTGATCTTATCGCCAACGGCCGCTCCCATAGAACGGGCCAACAGCGAACCCAGCACAATACCATAGCTTTTAGACGTCAGCTGATCCAGGCTGCCGGCTTTCATATGGTCGCCCAGAATCGAGATTTTTTGTTCCAGTTCCGGTTCAATGCCATTGATCAGGACGCCACGTACAACACCCCGATTGGTGAGCATTCCCTGAGCCTGTATATAGGGTGCTGTGCCTACTACACCGGGTTGCAGGTTTACCGCTTCAGCCACTGTTTGCCAGTTTTCCAGTGGTTTACCGTAATCCGATATAGTGCCATGGGGCACCATTCCAAGAATACGATCTTTAAGTTCGCGATCGAAACCGTTCATCACCGAAAGTACGACAATCAGCGCAGCCACACCCAGCATCAGCCCCAGCATTGAGACTAACGAGATGAACGAGATAAAATTATTGCTCCGCTTTGCTGCGGTATAACGCAGCCCAACGTACAAGGAGAATGGTCTAAACATGGGCGGGATTAAATCACAGACGGGTAAATTTCTCTAACAAAATCAGAATAATATTCGTTATACTCGGGTATTGTGAGATTACTTTGAGGGCTTAACTTTGAATCAAGAACGACGCCAGTATTTCCGCATACATGGCAAAGTAGCGGTAGATTATAAAATCATCACGGAAGATGAGATGGAACACAGCCGAATACCGACTCAGTTCGAGGTTTCGCCTTTCTTTCTTCTACTCACTCAGCTCCAGAATTTGGGGAGCGATAATGACTATCACCTACGGAAAATCGCTCAGAAAGACCCCTCGATCGCTGCATACCTTGAAAGTATGAACGATAAAATTGATGCGATAGCCCAGGCCGTTGCTAAAAGCGATGTTGAATTTGAAAATTTGTCGGCTCAGGAGATCAGCCTGAGTGAAGGCGGTTTAAGCTTCGACTGCAATGAAGCGATCCCTCTTAATACCTACCTTGCGCTGAAGGTTGTCTTTGAGGAAACCTTCTCGGGTCTCCTGCTGTATGGACAAGTTCTTTACTCAGGAGAAGAGGATGGAGTATATAAAATCGGCGTTGAATTCACCGACCTGCCAGAAAGCAGCCGAATGATCGTCGCCCGTTATATACTCTCTACTCAGGCCCGTGAAAGACAGCTGATAAATGAAGAGCAGTACTAACAGTATTGACCTGGTAGACAGCCTGGTTCAATTGAATCAGGTACTGCTAAAATTTACCGACAGCTTACGCGCAAGCCAGATGCCCTTTTGGTTACCTGGCAAAACCGCTACAAATCTCGAGCAGGCCGCCTCACTTTATGCTGATATCTGGTATCAGGACAATCAGGATGGCAGAACAACTCGTAGCCAGCACGGCCTGATAGGCGCAAACGCAGAACTTGTCAGTTGTGCGATTGAACTGAATACAGCCAAAGCCCTGTTTCAAAAGCTTGCCATCGAATACCGTCTTAGCCAATCTTCTGAACTACAGCAAAGCCTGCACCATAGAACAGAAAAACTGGCAGAGCTCCTGCACCGACAAGGCGCATCGCGACTCCACTTGAAGCAGTGTTACCGCCAGATTCCAGTCATTGAAACTCGGCCAATAAAGGTCGGCTTCAGTTGGTATACCAGTGGCCGCAGCATACGCAAGCTAACCCCCCAGCAAGCTGAAGAAAGACTACTGAAGATGGATACCAGTCAGTCGCATATCCAACTTCAGCTTCAGGCGGTCGGAAACCTGCGTCCAGGCGATATGCTGGCTCAGATTCAAACCCAGGTCCCGGTCATACGCGCTAATATGCTTTGGAAGCAAGAAGAACAGATGCTCCGTAAAGCCCGCAACACATCTTTACCTATTATTGTGGCTCTGGACGATGAAAACCCTAGCCTACCTGAGTATAATGAGCCTCCTCTTATACCTCCTGAGGCAAGGAGCAGACTGGAACGCAGCGATCTTAAAATAGATCCTCAACCTTTTCTGCCAAGCTTGAGAGCTCACCGTTATCTGGGATAATCCACTGCATGTCTGAAAGTTCACACAATAAACTACTACACCATATCGCCACAGCGTTTGGCTTACTCTTTCTGGCGGGATACTACCTGGTGATGGACAAGAGTGGCTTCTACGACTGGGTTACCGCTCAGCTGCCAGCGGAATATTCAGGATCGGGACTGATGCTGGGTATTATGATCGCCATGACGCCAGGCTTCTTCATCTGGAAACATTACAATCGCTGGGTCGAGAAAAAACTGGGTGTCACCGGCACGTATTATGAAGATGGGTTTTATAAAGACCCTGAGAAGCCAAAAGACAAGAAAACTGACTAAGCTGTTTCAAGTATAAAAAAACCGCCTATAGGCGGTTTTTTTGTCTGCTTTACAGATTAAAGATTAGCGATCCGATTCAGACCCGCAATGGCTGCTACCCGATAAGCTTCGGCCATCGTTGGGTAGTTGAAGGTCGTATTAACGAAATAGTTAATCGTATTCGCTTCACCTTCCTGGTTCATGATTGCCTGACCGATGTGAACGATCTCAGAAGCCTGATCACCAAAGCAATGAATACCCAGTATGGCAAGCGTTTCCCGGTTGAAAAGAATCTTCAACATACCGATAGGCTGACCAGAGATCTGTGCCCGTGCAGTATCCTTAAAGAACGCCTGACCTACTTCGTAAGGCACACACTCTTCGGTCAACTGCTCTTCAGTCTTACCGATTGAGCTGATCTCAGGAATCGTATAGATACCGGTTGGGACATCATTGATATAGCGGAAGTCGTCTGCATTTAGCATGTCAGAAGAGGCTGCACGCCCTTGGTCCAATGCCGCTGATGCCAGCGCAGGCCAGCCAATAACATCACCACAGGCATACATACCATCAATCTTGGTACGATAGTGATCATCAACTTCTATCTGGCCACGACCATTGGCTTCAAGGCCAACATTCTCGAGTTTAAGCATATCGGTATTGCCGGTACGCCCATTACACCACAAGAAGGCATCCGCACGGATCATTTTGCCGGACTTCAGGGTTAGCGTAACACCCCGCTCATCAGCCACAACTTTTTCGTAAAACTCATTGTGACGAATCTTAACCGCGTTATTTCTAAAGTGATAACTCAGGGAATCAGAGATTTCCGCATCCAGGAAGGATAGCAGGCGCCCCATAGAATCGATCAGGTCAACTTTAACACCCAGACCACTAAAGATAGACGCGTACTCAGAACCGATAACACCGGCACCATAAATAATCAGCGTGCGCGGTGTATGACTCAGCTTAAGAATCGTATCACTGTTATAAATACGGGGATGAGAAAAATCTATATCTTCAGGCGTGTAAGGACGAGAGCCCGTTGCGATAATGACATTCTTGGCTCGCAGTGTTTCATCGCCGTTAATGGTCCCTTTAACCAGCACCGTATTCTTGTCTACAAACTCAGCCAGACCAAAAAACAGATCGATACGGTTACGGGCGTAGAAGTTTGTCCGCATCATAACCTGATTGGAAATAACCTTTTCCGCACGCTTTAAAACTTTAGGAAAAGAGAACCAGCGTGGCTCACCGATGTCCCGGAACATAGGGTTAGTGTTGAACTCGATGATCTGTTTTACCGAGTGACGCAGAGCCTTAGATGGAATAGTCCCTTTGTGAGTACAGTTACCACCTACAGAGTCCTGCGACTCTATCACGGCAACGCGACGCCCTTTCTTCGCCGCGTTCATTGCCGCACCTTCACCGGCAGGACCGGACCCTAGTACAATGACATCATAGTCATATACAGCCATCTCTTTCCCCTATTAACTGTGAATTTTTATCAACTTAAATACTATTAGAAGCCCAGCATAATGATTCATCTAAAGGAGCATAACCCTAACCGACAACGACTAAAATTAACCTTTAGGTCAGACTATCAGGACTTCACTTCGTAGCTCAGGTCCGCTGCTTTATCGGTCTCCTGGCTCTCTTGCTCTTCATCACATTTAGCCGGATTACCACCGCAGATAGAGCACTCGCCCTCAATACCTACATTAGCAAGACCACCACAAGAACCCGCGATAGGTTTGCGCCCCATAATCACGCCGACAGACATCCCTAAAATAACCAGTCCCAATACGAAAAACGACAGAATCATAGTACTCATTGTTTATTCCTCACTCCACCAGGTAGTTGTTAAAACCCGGCGTCATCTTTTCAGTAAAGCCTGCGTCAGACTTTACAATCATTAATGCTTCAACACCCTGCTGTTCAGCATAGGCTTCAGCCTTGTCAGGCCCTAGCACCATCATCGCCGTGGCCAGCGCGTCAGCGGTAGCGCAGTCGTCGGCCAGAACAGTAACGGATGCCAACTTATGTTTGATTGGCTGCCCCGTCGATGGGTCAATCGTATGGGAAAAACGAACACCGTCTTCCTCAAAATAATTTCGATAATCACCGGAAGTGGCGATACCTATATCTTTAACAGCGATTATACGCTGAATTTTACGATCACCCACAACCGGTGCTTCAATAGCCACTTTCCAGTGATTACCATCGGGCTTATTACCACGCGCTCGCAGCTCACCGCCTATCTCAGCCAGATAAACGCTGATGCCTGCAGCTTCAAGTAGATTGGCTACCTGGTCGACAGCATAACCTTTCGCAATTGCAGACAGATCGATATAGAGATCTCGTTGGCGGATCAATTGATTACCGTCTAACTGAAGGTACCGATAACCTACCCGCTCTTTCAGTTGTTGTATTTCTTTCTCTTCGGGTGCCCGAATTACTCGTCCATCCGGACCAAAGCCCCACAGATTAACCAGAGGACCAACAGTGACATCAAATGCACCTGCTGATGAATGGCTAATCTCTAAAGCCTGATGTAATACTTCATTCAATCCTTCAGACAGGATTACAGCTTCCCCCACCGGCATCTGATTGATGCGGCTGAGCTCTGAATCTTTCTGATAGGTAGACATGCTGTTATTTATTTCAACCAGTAACCGGTTGATCTCAGCGGGTAACGCTTTGTCAGTTTCGCTATCGACTGATACCCACTTCACAGAGAAGCTAGTACCCATCGTCGGCCCTTGATGGCTGACAATTTGAGGTTGTTTACTACAGCCAGTCAAAGCCGCAAGAAACAGAAACGAAGCGGCCAGCAGCAGAGCTGCCGGCCGTTTTAGAGTATGCCTGGTTATTACAGACATAAGATGATCAGCCACCAAAGTCGTCGAGGAAGATATTTTCCCGTTCAACTCCCAGATCAACCAGCATCTGGATAACAGCGGAGTTCATCATTGGTGGTCCACACATGTAGTATTCACAATCTTCAGGCGCTTCATGCTCCTTCAGATAGTTATCAAACAATACATTGTGAATGAAACCAGTCATGCCATCCCAGTTGTCTTCCGCTTGCGGATCAGACAGAGCAAGATGCCACTTGAAGTTATCATTCTCAGCGGCCAGCATGTCGTACTCTTCATTATAGAAGCACTCACGCAGTGAGCGTGCAC
>JAGPUU010000072.1 GCA_018067325.1 Amphritea sp. | reverse complement strand
ACCCCTGTCGCGCTTTTAGCCGGAATGGCAATCGCCAGCCCCGTGGCACTGAACCTCTACGCACCAGTGATGCCTGTGTTAGCTGAACAGTTCAACACCAGCTCATTTACTATTCAACTGGGTTTTACTTTCTATCTGCTTACACTGGCTATAGGCCAACTGATCAGTGGGCCTTTAGCCGACCGTTATGGCCGACGTCCCGTGTTCTTTTGGGGTTTTCTGTTACATATTGTCGGTGGTCTTCTTGGCGCTTTCGCCTTTGAGGTCTGGCATCTTTTGTTTGCACGAATCCTTCAAGCAGCCGGTGGATGTACCGGCATGCTTTTAGCCAGAAGTATTATTCTCGAGCAGCACGGTAAGGACAAAGCCGCGGGAATGCTAGGTTATGTCACTATGGGTATCGCTACTGCACAAGCGCTGGCTCCTACCATTGGTGGCTACCTTAATCTCGCAGTCGGATGGCAATCCGTTTTTTGGGTATCAATGGGACTCGGCACCATCGTCTGGTTGGGCGCGCTATTTACTCTACCCGAATCTTCTGCGACTAAATCTAATACGGGTAGCCTGTTACAGAGCTTCACGCGTTACGGCACCGTACTCTCGTCCAAAAATTATATATTCTGCGCTCTGTCAGCGACGATGATCGCTTCCGGATTTTTCGTCTTTATGACCAGCGCCCCTTTTCTGGTATCAGAACTCCTTGATGGAAATTCCGCTGATTATGGTAACTGGTTTCTACTCGTCGCTGGAGGCTTCTGGCTGGGGAGTCTTACCGCTGGAAAAGTATCGGCTAAGGTGGGTACCCGCAAAATGATGTTGCTGGGTAATAGCATTTCGGGTGCTGGGGCTATGTTAATGCTGGTTCTGTTTATGCTCGCACCTTTTAGTTTTCTAGCCCTGTTTGTGCCTATGTCTCTCTATACTTACGGGCGTGGATTGAGTCAGCCAAGTGCGCAAGCGACCGCTATCTCGTCAACCACTGGAGCGATCGCTACAGCAACCGGCATGCTAGGGTTCTTTCAGCTAACTATCGGTTCTCTGATTGCACAGCTAACACCTCTACTCATAGAAATCAGTGTAAATATGCTGCCTTTAGTTCTGGTATGCATGGCTGTCCTTGCAACTATCTTTGCTATCAAAGGCAGTAGAGGCGAATAGCGCTACCCTCGGGGTTATTTGGCTTACCTAAATAGAAAGTGTGTAGATAGTAAACGACCAAGCATCAAAGCCGCCCCACATGCCGTGCCTACAGTCGCCTGATAAGCACCAACAGCCATACGGCCTATGTGATTTCACATTCCCTCTGCGGGCTGGACTGACTGATACAGCCACACATATCAGGCCCCAGATTGAAAGCAGGTACCCATTAACCTTCCTTAGTAAGGTATTAATCCTTTATAAGGTCAGGAATTTCAATTAGCAGATCTGTGACTCCGACATCAATATTTTGTTGATGCAATAGCGTGCTTACCTGACCTCGGTGATGAGTCTGATGATTGAAAAAATGACTAAGCAGCTCACAAAAATCACGTTCGCAGACCACTCCCTTGGAATTGGCGTAAACTAAGCTTCGGTTAAAATCATCCGTCCTAATCTCCTCATCCAGCCACTGCCTAATAGTTTTATCGACAAATTTACGGGCCTTCACAAGAAGAGCTAACTCAGGATAAAGCGTTTCATCTAAGGCTTTCGGCTTGGGTAAAGCACTTAAACTATTTAAGGACTGGTAACGGTCTGAATGAAGAGCAAAACGGGATAACCAAAGAAGATCACCCACCAGAATATGGTTAAGCGTACCCAGTACCGAGCCGAAAAAAGCCCCATCATCAGCCCTTAACTTCTCAGCATCGAGCTTAGAAGAAGCGTCATACACCTGATCATTCATCCGCAAATTATAATCAGCCATCAATATAAAGTGGTTCCTTAAGTCCATAAAGCCCTCCCTAATATTTATCTGTTCTCAGGTTTGATCGACTTAATTGATTCCGAAAAATCACTTAGTTCAAAAGCACTATACTGAGTGTGCACTCGTTGCGTGGAGGCTGGATGACTTTGTAAGCCTACGCCAGCTCTGTGCTCTGCTTTCGGACGTACCGGCCTGGCACAAAAACCACCGCCACAATTAGGGCAAACATTATTAAGCTGTGTATCGACGCAGCTCCGGCAGAAGGTACATTCGTAACTACATATGTAAGCTTCCATTGAGTCCGGTGGCAGATCTTTATCGCAACACTCGCAGTTTGGACGCAGCTCTAACATAGAAGTTCCTCGCTGATCTGTCTTGAAAACTTAACCCACTTCAGATTCTACCGTTCATAAAGCTCAAGTGGTAATTACCCAGATCAATTCCACTTGCTGTTAGCGGGTTCACAACTTCTTCAATGGGCGGCACATTGAATACCAGCTATCGCCCCCTATATCTGGCAGGATTTTCTTGGAAAGAAAATCACTCAACTTCTGATAGTCAAAGCTGGCGATTTCTGCAGGATGCATACCCGCAATTATATGTATGCCTGAAAACTCAAAGCCCTCTAGGGGCAAACATAATAATTGCCATGCCTGTCAGCGCAATCAGTCCCCCTGCAATATCCCAACCAGTTGGCTTTATACCATCCACCAGCCAAAGCCAGAGCAAGGCGACAAAGACATAGACACCGCCATAGGCCGCATACACGCGCCCAGCAGCGGTTGGATGCAGAGAGAGCAGCCAGGCAAACAGAGCAAGACTGATCGCTGCAGGCAGCAGTAGCCAGATGCTTTTATCCTGTTTAAGCCAAAGATATGGCAGATAACATCCCACAATCTCCGCTATAGCCGTTAGCAAAAAAAGTGCTACCGTTTTGAGTTCAAACATAAAGTGCTTCGGCTCCATCTGAAGGGCTGATTCGTGGCAGATTAATTCAGGGGTTAACAAACTACATTACAAGCCCCCTTCTTTCAGAGGTACTCTATTGAGTAGCATAAACTCCCTGATATACCGCATAGGCGGTCAGCATTATCACTATTAAAACAGCAGCAATCTCTGGGTGATCCTTACCAAGATCATCCGTAATACCATCACGCTTCGCTTTGGCAAGATCGTCCGGATGATAAACACCCTTGCGGCAAAACAGAATAGTGACGAAGAACATTCCTGTAACCGCCATAAAAACATGCAGAGTGTATGTAAATGCACTGAGCGCTTCAGGGCTCTCTATATGAATAGCACTCATCCCCAGTATTGATGAACAGGACATCATCGCTATGGCAAACAAATTGATCGGGGTTTTCGACTTTGTAACCGCCATCCAGGCACCACTCATCGGCCCCTTAGATTGAGTCTTCACCTCAGTTGTTTGTGAACACAATGGACATCCGCAGTTAACACAACTGGCTGCCTTATCAGATACTCCGTGACCGCAATCTTCACAATTCATCATCCCCATATTATCTCCTTATCGTCTTAATTATTCCGTTACTGCTGCTTTAGTGATACCTGCCAGTGCCTTACCAACTTTCGCGATAACCGCTTCACAGCCTGAAAGATCATGCCGCTTTGCCAAGTAGGAAAGGTCGTTATACGAGATCCATACCTTAGATTGATCATCCGCCCACACAAGCGCTTTTTGAGGCAGATCTATCGCAACACTTTGCTGACATTTCATCAACGGGCTGCCCGCTTTAGGGTTACCAAAAATGATCAGTTCGGTATCACGTAGCTGAATACCCACCTTACCGGCTGCTTCAGAGTGTTTTACCCGATTAAAAACCGTCATGCCTTTGTTATTCAAAACGTTATTTAATCTGTCTGCTGTTTCTTCAACGCTAAATGGACTCGGAACATTCACCACACCGTCGGCCGCCATCGCAGGCAAACCAATAAACACCATAACCAGTGCGATCTGAGATAGTTTGATCATCATCATTCTCCTATATTTATAGAAAGTAGTATTCACTGGCATTCAAATACCCTGAAACCCGATTAGACTCTATTGAGTCTAGATGCAATTTAAACATTTGTTCAAACGTAGTCACGCAGATGACAGCAGAAGAAGCCAAAGCAGGGGCAAGCTGTCCGACTTTATTCAGACATCAACCTCTGAGAGAGATTAAACTATTAGTGGCAGTTGAAGCGCCTCAGGCGAGCTGATGACGGATTATGAGCTCAGTACGTCTGT
>JAGPUU010000067.1 GCA_018067325.1 Amphritea sp. | reverse complement strand
GTGCACTGGAGGCAGCAACCAGTATCGCTGAAGAGCCCGGTACTACAGTCACTCTTTCATATCGAAGTGGAGCATTTGGTCGGGCTAAAGAAAAAAACCGTCGTAAAGTTGATGCGGCTGTTGAAAGTGGACGTCTGAACTTAATGCTTAGCTCAACTATTAGTGAAGTTCTGAAGTCTGAAGTCATACTCAATCATAACGATGAGCAGCATCGGATTCCCAATGACGGTGTAATTGTATGTGCTGGCGGTATCTTACCGACTGGTTTTTTGAAGAAGATAGGTATTGAGGTAGAAACGAAATATGGTACTGCCTGATTGGGCTTTTAATTCGCGGTGGAAAACCATCGCACTGTACATCCTTGCAATCTGTGTGTTGAGTTCCGTTTTCAATTTATCATCGGCGCATGGCGCGAATCATGAATTGGGCGAGGTAAAAGCTGCAATCAGGGTTAAGGACTATACCGGGGCTCAAGTTCTGTTGAAGCCTATGGCTGATGCTGGGAGCGCTGAAGCACAGTACCTTCTCTCAACCATGTATCGTAACGGGCAAGGGGTTAAGAAAAGTCATGAGAATGCTGTTTTTTGGCTGGAAAAGGCAACGGCTCAGAATCATCTGAAAGCGACTTATAATCTTGCGATGATGTATCAAAAGGCCTGGGGAGTTGAGCAAGATCTTGATCGTGCAAATGAGTTGATGCAGGCCGCTGCTGCGGCAGGTCATCCGTTAGCGCAAAGAAAACTGAATAAGGATTCTTCAGAGACTCGTCAGAAAAAACAGCTGAAAGAGTATCGCTCAGTTGATAAAGAGGAAACACTTCGCTGGCTGGCACAGAAGGGTAGTAACAGCGAATTAAAACAGCTGTTAGCGCAAAAGCCCGATATAAATAGTCGTGATGTTAATAAGCGGACGGCGCTGCATGAAGCGGCAGAAGCTGGACATAAAGAAACGGTCAATTTGTTACTGCAGGCGGGTGCACAGATTGGCGTGAAGGATAAGTTTGCTATTACTCCTGTTATGGCTGCCGCTCAGCAAGGGCACGCTGGTGTGGTAAAGCTCCTTCTGAAAGCCGGCGCAAATAAGGGTGCCCAAGATGCTAATGGCAATACTTTGATGCACTTTGCTGCCGGTAGTGGACACTTGGAAACGGTCAAGTTGTTGGGTTCAGTCGGTGTTGGTTTTAATGGCATAAATCGTAGCGAATATAGTGTGCTTGATATGGCAGTTAACCGCGGGCATAAAAAAGTGGTTAGCTGGTTGAGTGCGAAGGGAGCGAAGCGCAACAATATGGCGCCTCCAGAACGGGATGCTTCTCTGGTTGCTCTGGAATCGCTGAACTCTGTTGATCAGGTCGTCACTGGTGAAAGTAATCCCTATCAGGGCTGGTCTGTACTGATGCTTTCAAGTTGGCGGGGGCAGGATAAAGTTGTAGCCAAATTATTGCGTGGGAAACCCGATCTTAATCAGGTCGATCAGGAAGGTCATACCGCTCTCAGTCGTGCAGTATGGCAGGGGCATTTTGAGATTGCTAAGCTGTTGGTTGGCGCAGGTGCTGATGTTAATCATCAGTTGTCAGATGGCCATTCTGTACTGATGCTTGCAGCAGAAAAAGGTTTCGAAAAAATCACTGCTCTACTGATTAAGACGAGTGCAGATCAGCGGCCACTCCTGGAAAATGGTGACGGGGCGTTGATGCTTGCAGTGAAAGGAGGCCATGCTGAAATCGTCCGACAACTGCTGGATAGTGGTTCGGGTGCATTGTTGAAGAAAGAGCAAGCTAACGTACTGCTTGAGGCTGCAGCAGCAGATCTGCCGCAATTGATTGATCTCTTGGTAAGTTATGGTGTGTCTCCTGATACACAGGATAAACAGTCACGTTCCGCTCTCTGGTACGCTGCGGATGATGGTGCAATTAAGGCGATGAAAGCGTTACAGGATAAAGGCGCTAATCTGAATCTCGCTGATGTAAATGGTATCTCCCCTCTGATTCGTACGATCACACGTAAACGGATTGAAGCACTTAAGTGGCTGATTGCTGCGGGTGCTGATATTAATCAGCCGGATAGTAAAGGTAATACTCCGTTAATGGTTGCCGCGGCGGCAGGAAATCGGAACAGCATGATTCTGCTGGCCGCTGAAAATGCCACGGTTGATAGTCGCAATAAGTTTACTCAAACGGCATTGATGATGGCTGTAAACGCAGGTCATATAGAAGTGGTTCAATGGTTGCTTGAAAATGGAGCTAAGCCACGCAGAAAAAACCAGTTAGGGCAGGATAGCTTCCGCCTTGCTGAAGCAACGGGAAATAAGCCGATGCTGGATCTGTTAGATCAATATCGTTAAGCCTTTCTCATTAGCGCATCAATCGGAACTTTTCACCCCGAAAACTAAGTATCAGAGAATCGGGCCTGATCTCTTCGAGAGTCAGGTCGTTACTCATCTGTTGGCCCTGCCGGGTCATGCTCCCATTTATTCTCGCCATACGTTGTTCAGGTATATCGGTGTAGATATGTACTGAAACATTCAGTGCTGGAATATCACGTTGAAGTACTGACTCCAGCTCCCTCAATAGAGGGATGTTTGTCTTGTTATCAACTGTTGAGGATGCGCTCTCATATTGCTGTGTACTTTTCACTTCTGGCAGAATCGTGTGTGAAATGTCTCTGCTGGTTAGCGCTGTATCCTTTGCAACAGGAAAGCTAAACCTGTCGGTTTGAGCTGTTCGCTGTTTCTCTCTGAGAGGCTCAAGTTGCTCTATGAGTGCCTGGTTTAGAAGACTGCGATTGAGTTTCTCAGTATTTGGGGCGGGTAGTAGTTGTGCAGTTTTTGGTTGCTTCTTCACCGGTGTTTTTGCAATTTCAGACTTTGTTTCGATTCTGCCCGGCATGGGTGCGAATGGGTTTCGGTGGTAGCGTTGAGTCTGCTCAACAGGTTGAGTTGTTGTCTGAGTCCCGGTTGGATTCTGCAGGAGTATAGCGGGGCTTAGATTGTTATTAATAGGCTTTATATCAATGTTAGTTTTTTTAGCATCGAGTTTAGTTAGTTCTTCTATTTGTTCTGTTTCAGTTACCGTTTTGGATAAACCGTCAGTCGTACCAGGTATTTGATCTGTGATTGTTGTCATCGACGGATCTATATCAGGTGTTGTTTCAGGCCATAGTAATAACAGAATATTGACAGCCAGTAGTGCTGGTACTATCCATAGCCATTTTTTCCGAGCGGCTTTGGGCTCATTTACTTCTTTGACAGGTTGGTTTATTTCGTAGACAGGCTGACTGTTACGTTCCTGTTCAGATTTTCTTAAGGCATCCAGTATGTAAGACACTTATGGCTCCAGAGAACTCAGCAACATGGGTGTATCTGTATCAATCAGAGTATTCAGTCGGATCAGGGTTTCGGGGCCGAGAACGCCGTCCTGCAGTAGATTCTGACTGTGTTGAAATGCTTTAACGTTAAACACCAGTTGATCATCAAAATAGCTATTCATTTTACTTTTGAATAGTGGAGAAAGTTGAGCCAATTGTTGTTTTACCCATAGGATGTGAGGGCCTGAACTGCCGGGCTTCGCCAGCTGGTAATAACCATTCGGAGGATTCCATAGCAGGGTATAGTTGAGCAAAGCTTTATCACTGAGTTGATCGAAAGATGTCTGCCATTGTTGAGTCCCATCTGAAAAGCTGGCGATGCCCTGATTGATCTGTACCAATACCCTACTGGAAACCAAACCATCGCTGTTTAGCATACGCACTAAAGCTGGACGGTTGTTGTTATTTAACTGATCCCAGCTACCTTGTTGATGGAGGCAGCGAAGCCCCCGGGAGAGAGCAAACCTACAGGGGTCCTGATCAAGTGGCATATCCTGTTGCCAAATTTTGAAGAGAGTGTGATAAGCACGCACCTCAGGGTCTAGATTACTGATGAAACTCTGAGCCGATAGCGCTTCCTGTTCAGTGGCTGAAATGATCTCCGCTGAGGTTGTTATAATCGTTTCAGCTTTGTGTATCGAGTCGGCTGCTGTTGTTAGATTGGTTGATAATACTGTTTCAGCAGGTTGGGGGGGCGCTAGTGGTTTTTCGCCGGCGTTTTTTTTCACTGTTAAGTTTTTTTCAACCGGGTATGGTTCTCCGGGATTTAGTTCAACTACGTCCTGCTGAATCATGCTGGAGTTAATCGTTTTTTGAAGCCTGCGTGATTCAGGTTCCAGCTTTGCTAAAGCTAAGGTCTCTGATGCAATCTTCTTTTCAGTATGGGGCGCAGGAGCAGATTCCAAGGCAGGTTCTGGTTTAGACACATGTGACGATAGCGGGTCAGCAGAGCTTGCTATCAGCGAAGGTGACGAGCTTGCGATCCAATTATCAATGGTCGGATAGATTCGATACAGAAGTAGGGCTATAAAGATAACGCCTAATATGGCAGTCATAT
>JAGPUU010000058.1 GCA_018067325.1 Amphritea sp. | reverse complement strand
ATATGAGGTGGCTCCTGAAAATGGTAAATTTTTAATAAAAAATTAAGTAAAAAAAAGCGCCTGCTTTTGCCGATGATTAGATCGGTAAGAGCAGACGCCGTTGTCCTGTGTTAAAACGCATACTCTCAGCTATCTGAAAGTTGGCTTATTTGGTTTATATATAGCAGCTAGCGTGCCGCTCTATAAAAAACTATTGTAAATCAATAATGTAATAGTGTTTATTTGGTTTTCTTGGGTTTTAGTCCAGTAACTTCTTCTATTCAAACGCACCTTGACGGTGCCTCTTAATGCTCTCGGGCACTTAAAAAGCGCCCGGGTGGAGATAGTCGTACTATTCACTTGAGAGTCTGTCTTATAAATAGAGCTGCGTTTTAACGGCAACTGTTTGGATCGAATGTTGTACCGTTAAAGAACAGATCGCTTCCCATGGTGACAGCCCCCGCATTGCCCTGCAAAACCCACTCGCTGTCGTGGTAGCCTTCCGGTTTACAGTCGATCGTCGGGTGAAGAATCTTCATCTTCGCGGCGACCTCCCTATAAATATCGGGTCGGTAAACTTTACAGGCCGTTGCTGTCAGATCGACATCCTGCTTAAGCTGCCCCCACTGCTGCATCTGTTCCAGAAACCATAATGCGTGTGATCGCCATGGATAACTGGCGGCATAGCGATGGAAAATTCGGTTGCCCTGTTTCAATTGAGGGTGTGACAGCATCGAGAGGGCGGGGCCCAGATACGCGCTGCCTAGCAAAATTTGTAGCGCTTCTTCACTGTTTTGAGGCATATCCAACCAGTGGCTCGCTTGAATCAAGGCGCAAACCAATGCCTGATGCGTCGCTGGATAGGCGTTATTCCAACTCTCGGTAACGGCAAACACTTTGTCTGGGCAGTTATTCCAGATCTGGTAACCAGTGATGATCGGGTTGCCAATTTCCATCTCCTGGGCGACGGAGTTCCAGGGCTCTCCGACACAGTAGCCGTCGATATGGCCTTTCTTCATAGTGACAGCCATTTGTGGTGGCGGTACTACAGTGAGGATGACATCGTTATCGGGATCTATTCCGGCATCGCTGAGCCAGAAACGTAATAGATAGTTGTGGGCAGAGTAGGGATACACCGTCGCCAGCGTAATCTTGTCACGCCCGGTCGCCCGGCGCAGGTTGATCAGCTGCTTTAAGCCTGCCGCAGAGGTGTCATTTGGTTGATGCCCTAACTCATCTATTTCGGCCAGTAGATCTCGCGACAGTGTGATTGCGTTACCGTTCAGGCCGATACTGAAGGCGGTGATCATATTCACCTGGGGTGAGCCAAGCCCCAGGGTCGATGCCAGCGGTATACCGGCGAGCATCTGTGCGCCGTCCAGAAGCCCGAGTAATACTTTATCCCGGATCGATGCCCAGGAGCCCTCACGGCTGAGCTGAACATCGAGGCCTACATCACTGAAAAACCCTTTCTCTTTAGCGATCACTAACGGGGCGCAATCCATCAGCGGTAGAAAGCCCAGTGTTAGCGCGGTTTTTTCCGGTGCGTCTAGGTGTGGGCTGTGAATTATCGTCATAGTGGTTGCTCTTTGCTCAATCCAGCATCTCAAGTACTGAAATTATATTTTTGGCGATCTGTGTCATCGTTTTACCCTGATCCATCGCCATCTTACGCATGGCGCTGTAGGCTTTATCTTCGGTGCACTTCTGATGCTTCATAATAAGGCGCTTAGCCTGATCAAGCTGTTTGTGGTCTTCCAGTTCACTGCGAACATCATTCAGTTCGCTCCGCAGGGCCTGAAACTCCCTGAACCGGGCAGCAGCGACGTCCATAATTGATTGAATGCGGTCCGGACTCATGCCGTCGACAACGTAGGCGCTAACCCCGGCTTTAATGGCTTTCTGAATGGTTTGGCTGTCACCGGTTTCAGCAAACATTACTACCGGGCGTGGAATATGGCTGTTAAGCGTGGCCATATGTTCCAGTACATCCCGGTCAGGGGAGTCAAGTTCGATGATAATGATGTCTGGGCGGATCTGTTCAACCCGGCTGATCAACCCTTCGGTATCATGCAGACGGCAGACAACCTCATAGCCCTGATCTTTAAGAGCCTGTTCCAGTAAAGCTGAGCGAGCGGTATCTTTATCGATTACCAATACCCGTTCTGGTGGTGAGTGCGTCGTGGTCATAGAGGCGAGTTCAATAATAAAGTAACGGGTAAGTTGCACTTAGCGTGCCAGAGAAGTCATAAGCAGAATTTGAATATTTTTCTTTTAGCCTGAATCCCTTATGGTGCAAGGGCTGATGAGTTAACAAAGTCTCTTGCTCAGTAGTAATGCATCTAATAAAGGCGTACTGAATAAGGGCAAGGTTGCACCAACTCTGTGCGCAAGGAGAAGTGCTTTGTAGAGTCGCTAAGGTTTTCTACCGCGACGGTAGGCTCTGATCCGCGTAGCGGGTATAATGCGCGGCAATTTCCTTTAATCAGTCTGGAAGCATATTTTCTGATGACAGTCCGTACTCGTATCGCGCCGTCTCCTACCGGTGACCCGCACGTAGGCACCGCCTATATCGCTCTATTCAACATGGCTTTCGCCCGTCAACACGGTGGCGAATTTATTCTGCGTATCGAAGATACCGATCAGACCCGCAGCACTGCTGAATCTGAACAGGCAATTTTTGATTCGTTGCGCTGGTTAGGTTTGGAATGGGCAGAAGGTCCGGATAAGCCAGGTCCTCATGGCCCTTACCGTCAGAGTGAGCGGAGTGATATCTATAAGCATCACACCCAGATACTGCTGGATGAAGGTAAAGCCTTTAAATGCTACCGCACCGCTGAAGAGCTGGATCAGCTGCGTAATCAGCGTCGTGAACAGGGGCTGCAAAGCGCTCTGAAAGAGAGCGACCTAGCACTGCCTGCTGATGAAGTTGCTAAGCGTGAAGCGGCAGGCGAGCCTTATGTTGTGCGGATGAAAGTACCGGAAGAGGGCGTCTGCGTCTTTGACGATATGCTCCGTGGCAGCATCGAAGTGGAATGGTCACAGGTTGATTGTCAGATTCTGATGAAATCCGATGGCATGCCGACCTACCATCTGGCTAACGTAGTGGATGATCACCTGATGGAGATCACCCACGTGTTGCGTGGCGAAGAGTGGATCAGCTCAGCGCCGAAGCATCAGTTACTCTACAGCTACTTTGGCTGGGATATGCCGCAGCTGTGCCACATGCCGCTGCTGCGTAACCCGGACAAGTCAAAGCTGTCTAAGCGTAAGAACCCAACCAGCATTATCTACTATCAGCGTATGGGCTACATGGCCAAAGCACTGATCAACTATCTGGCGCGTATGGGCTGGTCGATGCCAGACGAACGTGAGAAATTCTCCCTGGAAGAGATGATCGAGAATTTCGACATTAACCGTGTTTCTTTGGGTGGCCCGATCTTCGATCAGGAAAAACTCAGCTGGCTCAACGGCATGTGGATTCGTGAAGAATTGTCCGATGAACAGTTTGCCGCGGAGTTCCAGAAGTGGGCGTTGAATCCTGAATACCTGATGCAGATTATTCCGCTGATCAAACAACGGGTAGAGAAGTTTACCGATGTTGCGCCAGTGGCAGGCTTCCTGCTGTCTGGTATGCTGCCGATCACCGAAGAGAGCTTTACGCACAAGAGTCTTCAGTTAGAAGATACTCGCCGGATTCTGCAGTTTGCTTCCTGGATGCTGGATACCGAACAGAACTGGGAAAAAGACCACCTGTTCGCTCAGTTCAAATTACTGGGCGAAGCGATGGGATTTAAGATCCGCGACGTGTTGTTCCCAATCTTCGTTGCTATTGCTGGCACCAGTCAGAGTGTATCGGTGGTTGATTCGATGCAGGTCCTCGGGCCGGACATGAGCCGTGCCCGTGTTCGTCATGCACTGAACACCGTCGGTGGCCCATCGAAGAAAGAAGCGAAACGTTGGGAAAAAGAGTACCGCGACGTCGCTAAAGCGCTAACAGAAGCCTAAGCGCCTAAGTAGTTTCTGATAAATTAAAAGCCCCGCACCGCGGGGCTTTTTAGTCTGGGGAATAAATGCTTGAAAAGACACAGGGTTTTAGCGGCCCTTTAGTCTTAACTTTGCTTGACACCCGCGCAGGCCATGATTAATATAGCCGCCACTTGGTATTGGGGCCTTAGCTCAGCTGGGAGAGCGGTTCGCTGGCAGCGAACAGGTCAGCGGTTCGATCCCGCTAGGCTCCACCAATATCCTATCTAATCTCATCCGAGATTGTCCTAGAAGCCCGCATATAGCGGGCTTTTTTGTATATACACACTGTTTTTTTGTTCATTTACTTCCGTAAGTTTTGAGGATGCATATGGGGAT
>JAGPUU010000057.1 GCA_018067325.1 Amphritea sp. | reverse complement strand
GTTAACCACTCGCATGCCTTTACCACCGCCACCGGCAACCGCTTTTAGCAGTTGTGGGAAACCACACTTGACTGATTCTTCTTTCAGAACAGCATGGGTCTGGTCATCACCGTGATAACCAGGGACTAAGGGTACTGCTGCGTGGGACATAATCTCTTTTGCAGCAGACTTTGAACCCATCGCCTCGATAGCGCCGGTTGGTGGTCCGATAAACTCAATGCCGTTGTCAGCACAAGCCTGAGCGAATTGAGCATTTTCAGACAGGAAGCCATAACCTGGGTGAACAGCTTGAGCGCCGGATTGCTTGGCAATCTCAAGAATTTTGTCAGCCCGAAGGTAACTTTCACTGCTGGGCGCTGGCCCTAACAGAAAGGCTTCGTCAGCCATCGCAACATGACGTGCGTTACGGTCTGCTTCAGAATAGACAGCAACACAGCGGATACCCATGCGGTGTGCGGTCTGAATAACACGGCAAGCGATCTCGCCGCGGTTAGCTATAAGAATTTTACTAAACATGCCGCTTACTCCTGGATCCAGTTCGGTTTACGCTTTTGCAGGAAAGATCCTAGTCCTTCCTGTCCTTCGCCGCTGACACGGATGTCTGCAATGCGACGGGCGGTATCATCGATCACTTCTTTCGTGATCTCCTTCTGGCTGACTGCGAAGATCAGATCTTTTGCAGCTTTCATTGCCTGAGGGCTGTTTTTACGCAAGGTAGCGATAAAACGGTCACAGGCTTCATCCAGTTGTTCCACGCTTTCTACTACTTCATGTACCAAGCCAAATTCTTGTGCCGTACGGGCATTAAAGAGTTCAGCGGTGACAAAGTAGCGACGTGACTGCCGTTCGCCGATAGCACGAACAACGTAAGGGCTGATAACCGCAGGGATTAAGCCAATCTTCACTTCAGACAGACAGAAGCCACTGCTTTCAGCTGCGATAACAATATCGCAACAGGCTGCTAGACCGACGGCACCACCATAGGCGGCACCTTGAACCAGCGCGATAGTCGGCTTGGAGTGGTCATTTAGTACTTCCATCAGGCGAGCCAGACGACCCGCATCTACCATATTCTCTTCATGGCTGTTCTGAGCCATGCGTTTCATCCAGGCCAGATCGGCGCCAGCAGAGAAGTTTTTACCGCGGGAGCGTAGAACCAATACCCGGACTTCAGGGTCTTCGTTAGTGGCTTCCAGGTTGGCAATCAGCTGCTCAATTACATCGTCATCAAAAGCATTGTGCACTTCTGGACGATTGATGATTAGCTGGGCGACACCGTTACTGCTTTTTTCCAGCAGTACCAGTTGATTATTTGAATCAGTATTCATAGTCAGGCCCTCCGTTACATGCGGAATACGCCGAAACGGGTTTCACCCACCGGCTTATTCAATGCTGCAGAAAGGCTCATGCCGATAACATCACGAGTCTGAGTCGGGTCTATTACGCCATCATCCCAAAGACGGGCAGAGGCATAGTAAGGGTGACCTTGATGCTCATAGGTATCGATGATCGGCTGTTTGAATTCAGCTTCTTCATCGGCAGACCATTCTTCACCGACGCGATCCATGTTGTCACGCTTAACGGTTGCCAGTACACCGGCAGCCTGTTCGCCACCCATTACTGAGATACGGGCATTTGGCCACATGAACATCATGTTAGGGCTGTAAGCGCGACCACACATGCCGTAGTTACCGGCACCGAAGCTGCCGCCAATAAGAACTGTAAATTTAGGTACATCGGCACAGGCAACCGCCGTAACCATTTTGGCTCCATGCTTGGCAATACCTTCCGACTCGTACTTTTGGCCGACCATAAAGCCGGTGATGTTCTGTAGGAACAGTAGTGGAATCTTGCGCTGACAGCACAATTCGATAAAGTGCGCGCCTTTTTGAGCGGACTCGCCGAACAGGATGCCGTTGTTAGCGACGATACCAACTGGATAGCCGTGGATATGTGCAAAACCGGTTACCAGAGTCGTACCGTATAGCTTTTTGAATTCATCAAATTCAGAACCGTCGACGATACGCGCAATAACTTCACGTACATCATAAGGCTTTCTAAGGTCGGTACCGACAATGCCGTATAGATCATCAGCCGGGTAGAGCGGTGCTTTAGTTGGCTGAGTCTTGATATTAATATCTTTACGACGATTGAGATTGGCCACACAGGTGCGGGCAATTTCAAGTGCGTGATGGTCATTCTCTGCATAGTGATCGGCTACGCCGGATACTTTACAGTGAACATCAGCACCACCCAAATCTTCAGCACTAACGATTTCACCCGTTGCCGCTTTAACCAGCGGAGGGCCGGCCAGGAAGATAGTACCCTGTTCCCGAACAATAATAGATTCGTCTGCCATGGCGGGTACATATGCACCACCTGCAGTACAGAGGCCCATTACAACAGCGATCTGTGGGATCCCTTTAGACGACATGCGTGCCTGGTTGTAGAAGATGCGGCCGAAGTGATCCCGGTCTGGGAATACGTCGTCCTGCTGGGGCAGGTTAGCACCACCAGAATCCACCAGATAGATACAGGGCAGGTGGTTTTGTTCAGCGATCTCTTGTGCACGCAGGTGCTTCTTAACGGTCAGTGGAAAGTAAGTTCCACCTTTGACTGTCGCGTCGTTTGCAATGATCATACATTCCTGACCACTAACGCGGCCAATGCCGGTAATGATGCCTGCTGCTGGAATATCATCATCATAGACGCCGTAAGCGGCCAGTTGGGATAGTTCAAGCAAAGGTGACCCTTCATCCAGAAGGGTGTTGACGCGTTCGCGGGGAAGTAATTTGCCGCGTGATAAGTGGCGTTCTTGATACTTGGCGCCGCCACCCTGATGAATTTGTGACGTCTTTTCCCGAAGGTCGGTTACCACTTCTGCCATTGAATCATAGTTGGCGCGGAAATCTTCAGCACGGGAATTGATTTTAGAATTTATAGTAGCCATCAATTGTCCTCTCGGAGTTGTGTAATAACCGTTGGGCTGAGTTATCGGGTGGTGAAAAGTCGTATGCATAGGAACTTACAGCAGTAAATTCCTATTATTCGTCTTTGCTACCTTTTTAACCTGGGCTCATAAAGCTATTACTCAATTCCTTTCTTATTGTTCTGTTGTCAGTGTAAAAAAATAAGGGGGACTTCTTTATATGAAGAGAAGACTCCCCCTTTAAACCCTCTTGCGAAGGTGTCCACTTACTTAAAAACAGTCTTACTTGTTCAGGAACAGCTCACGGCCGATCAACATACGGCGGATCTCAGACGTACCTGCACCGATTTCATATAGCTTTGCATCGCGCAACAGACGACCTGTTGGGAATTCGTTAATGTAGCCGTTGCCACCTAGTAGCTGGATAGCATCCAGTGCGATCTTAGTTGCCATCTCGGCGGTGTATAGAATGACTGCTGCGCAGTCTTTACGAGAGGTTTCACCACGCATCGCAGCCTGCGCAACCGTGTAAGCGTACGACTTAGAAGCGTTCATCAGGGTGTACATGTCGGCAACTTTACCCTGTACCAGTTCAAACTCACCGATCGCTTTACCAAACTGAACACGGTCACGGGTATAAGGTACAGTGATGTCCATCGCTGCCTGCATAATACCCAGAGGGCCGCCGGCTAGTACCAGACGCTCGTAATCCAAACCTGACATTAGAACTTTAACGCCGCCATTTAATTCGCCTAAGATGTTCTCTTTAGGTACAACACAGTCTTCAAAAACCAGTTCGCAGGTGTTAGATCCACGCATGCCCAGCTTGTCCAGTTTCTGATGGCGGGAGAACCCTGGGGCGTCACGTTCAACGATGAATGCTGTAATGCCTTTAGACGCAGCATGTACATCGGTTTTGGCGTAGATAACGTAAGTGCTGGCATCAGGACCGTTAGTGATCCACATCTTGTTGCCGTTCAACAGGTAGTGATCACCGTTATCGCGAGCAGACAGCTTCATAGAGACAACATCAGAGCCAGCGTTTGGCTCGGACATCGCCAGTGCACCAATATGCTCACCGCTGAGCAGCTTTGGCAGGTACTTAAGTTTCTGTTCGTGGGTACCGTTACGGTTGATCTGGTTAACACACAGGTTTGAATGAGCGCCATAAGACAGGCCGACAGATGCAGATGCACGGCTGATCTCTTCCAGTGCGATCATATGAGCCAGATAGCCCATGCCAACACCGCCGTACTCTTCGCTAACGGTAATGCCCAGGAGGCCCATATCGCCGAATTTCTGCCACAGATCATTCGGGAACTCGTTATCAATATCGATCTGTTCTGCCCGTGGTGCGATTTCAGATGCTGCGAAGCTGTTTACATGTTCGCGAAGCATATCCAGAGTTTCACCCAGGCCAAAATTTAGTGAGCTGTACTGTGCAATCATTTCCTGTCCACCTGTCTTCTTAAGTGTGTTTTATTGTTGTGCTTTATCTTGCGTTCCGTGTCAGAGCTAAATCATGTTGCTCTAGGCCGGTTTGTTCTTCGTTAAGTTCATTCATTGCATCCAGGCAGCGGTTTTCAGCGCTGTCCAGTTCGAGCTGAAGCATAGCAATGTCATTGAGTTGTTGTTCAAGCGCCAGCTTCTTTTCCTGAATTTTGGTCATTAAGAGTTCTAGCTGTTTCATGCTGCCAGTGGTGCTCTCATCCCATAGCTCGAAAAGTTCGCGGGTTTCAGCCAACGAAAACCCCAATCGTTTTCCCCTTAGGATCAGTTTTAATCTAACCCGGTCCGGCCCGCTAAAGATACGGGTTTGTCCCCGGCGGGTAGGAAATAGCAATTTTTGATCTTCATAAAAGCGAATGCTGCGCGTCGTAACATCAAACTCGCCGGCTAGATCGCTAATTGAATATGTTGATGGGCTCATAACATGCTTCTTGTTTTTTTGTGATGGTCTAAATATAGAGGAAGTTTACGTAAACGTAAAGCAAAAATACAATTCGTTGCGATTTGCTGATATTGAGTAAGATTGCTCTAAGTTATTGTATTTATTCATTTTAAAGAGTATTGGTTGAGTGTGAGTACGATTATTTAGACTAAAGTAGTACTTGTTAATCAGTAAGGGAAATTGCTAACTTGACGTCAAAGCTGATGTGGGCATTCTTTTTTTGCTCATACGAAAATAATAACAATTAAATAAGTGAGGCCGGTTCCGCATGAGTGCAGACTACGTTCTCGAGACCAGAAATCTGGTTAAGGAATTCAAGGGTTTTACCGCCGTTGACGATGTAAATCTAAAAGTTGAGCGAGGAACAATACACGCGCTGATCGGACCTAACGGTGCCGGTAAGACAACTGTATTTAACCTGCTGACTAAATTTCTAACGCCTACCACCGGAACGATTCTGTTCAATGGTAAAGATATTACATCAATGAAATCCGCTGCTATCGCTCGTAAGGGTATAGTTCGCTCGTTTCAGATCTCAGCTGTATTTCCACACCTTAGTGTGTTGGAAAATGTTCGCATTGC
>JAGPUU010000052.1 GCA_018067325.1 Amphritea sp. | reverse complement strand
GACAATACTCCAGCAGCTCACTGATCAATACCGAGGGTACTTTGGGACTGTTGTCCTGAACGCTGCGTCCAATGTAGCTGATATAGAGTGTTTGCCGGGCGGAAAGCAACGCCTCAAGAAACAGATAGCGATCATCGTCCCGTCTGGAACGATCCCCCCGGCGAGGAACGTCTGCCATGAGATCAAAGCCCATAGGCGGTATCGCGCGTGGATATACGCCATCATTCATCCCTAACAGACACACCACTTGAAACGGAATTGAGCGCATCGGCATCAAGGTACAAAAATTCACAGCCCCCATCATAAAACGCTGACTGGATTTACTGTTACCCAGCTCAGTCGTTAGATAATCACGCACTATCGCCCAACTGAGAGGCTCTGCATAGCAACTATCACTGAGCTGCTGTTGGAGCTTCTCCAATACCTGACGAATCTGCATAAGCAGAATCTCATCTTGTTCATCGGGTTGATAAGCGCGCTGCAGAATCTCATTGATCACTTCAAACCAGTCGGCTACCGGCTGATCCGCTTTTAAACCATCACTACAGAACTCAAGCAGCTCGACAAATTCAGCCAGCTGCCCCAGATCCTCCGCTTCAAGACCTTCAATCTCAGTATAGGGATCAATCCCCTGCCACAGATCTTCGGTCTGTCCCAGCGCAAAGCCCGCCAACATTCTGCGTAACCCAAAACGCCAACTGTTCTGTTCAAAAGAGGGCAACCCCTGTTCTTGGCGTTGAGCGGCATCTATGCCCCAGCGAATCTGACAGGCTTCAATCCAGCGACAGATGCGGTCAAAGCGATCAGCATCAAGACTAAACTTGCGCAGCACCGCAGGGACTTCAAGAATTTCTAATACTTCGGATACCGTTACCCGACTCTCTGGCATCCCTAAAAGACGAAGAAAACTCTGTAGCAGCGGACTTTCCTGCTGCAGTGTCCGGTCAGATATTGAGAAAGGGATATAGCGCTGATAAGGAGCATTGCCAAACACCGCTTCAATATAGGGTGCGTAGGCAGCGACATCCGGCATCATCACGATGATGTCTCTGGGTGACAGTTCAGGCTGGCCATCTAACATCGATAACAGCTGATCGTAGAGCACCTCAACTTCCCGCAACGGACTATGCGCACTGTGTAACTGCAGTGACCTATCCTCAGCTTGCAGTCGCTGCTTCTGACCACTGTCCAGCACAGCACTGGCAGAAGGATCTTCCAATTGCAAAATATCCTGCTGTATCGAACTCAACAGACTGTTGCGGCCAAAGTCTTCAAACAGCTCAACCTCAGGGGCACCCAGATCTTGTATCTGATATAGGTAATCCCTTCCGAGCTTACCCATCGACGCCAGTATCGGGTTGCCCTGGCTATAATAATTCTCAGCGGTCATACCGGGTTTAGCTAACCAGCGCTGATTTAATCGAGCCAAATATTTAGGATCAACAATATCGCCCCAAAAGTAACGGCAGGGATTAGTCACCAATAGAAAAACATCAATTTTCTGACCTAGGGCTTGCAAGGCTTCAACAAAATTCTGCGGTAAGGCAGAGATGCCAAAGACAAACAACCTAGATGGCAGGGACGCAGAATCGAAATCACCACGCTTGAGCGCATCGACAAAACCACTGAACATATTACCCCGGTGCCAGTGAGACAGCCCCAGACCCAAAATATGTTGCTGCAGCAGCCGCCATAGTATGGGCTGCCATGGCTGCGAGTCGGAGATATCCGGCAAATCATCACCGGCTTCCCAACTGGCGATCCAATCAGGACGATAGACCAGATACTGGTCGAATATATCCGCCACTTTCCCACAAAGCTGATAAAGCTTAAATTGGCCCTGATCCTCTTCGAGATAGCGTTGCAAAGGGGCAAACTCAGGTTTAGTTAACTGCTGAGGTAAGAGCTCCATCAAGCCCCAGGTCAGTGCCTCTTTATTGAATGCTGAACGAGCGGGCACGTCTTTTAACACTGAGGTGAAACTGCTCCAGAGAAAACTGGCGGGTAGTGGAAAATCTATATTAGCGGCTATTTGTAGCTTATCGGCGAGTTCCAGCTTGAGCCATTGGGCCATGCCAGGGCTCTGCACCAGAATAGTTTCGGGCTGAAACGGGTCTTCAATAGGATGACGACTAATCATCTCAACCAGCAGGTCTTTCTGCAGATCAAGCTTATTCGAATGGTAGATCTGAAACATTCAGCCAGCCCTGTGTAATCCTTTGATTTTACTGACTGTAAGAATACCTGATGCGGCTAGAGGGATGAACCTGTTTTATCCGCTATGCAAAAAGATCGTCGGATGCGGGAGGAGCCTCGCTATGTTCCAGAGCTTGAGGCTCAGCGATATCCGGCTCTGAGTTGATGGCGTCAGAACTAAGCTGATCCGATTCAGTCAGTTGCCATACCTGCTCTGCAGATTCGATCTTTACCACCCCATCAAAACGCTTACACAGGTAGGTAACCGCTGTATCAAAGTCGTCGATGTCACATAACATAACACCACCACGGTCGGTTTCGGTGGTAAACAGGTAACTCTTCATTGACTCATTCCATCATCGGTTTATAAGCTGCATTGCACACTAGTTTCCAGCTTTGTACAAGCCCTTCTGGCTAAGCGGCACCTATCAAGTGATCAGCTTTAGCTTTTTAAATAGACTACTACTGAAAACTTTAATCTAAGCTAATAACCAGATATTTTCTTGACGAATTAAGAATCCCGGCCAATACTGAAATCCCCTGTTTAAGAAGACGCGTTTAGAAAGTAAACGCATTGTTTTACAAGGCTCATATTTAAGATTGGCTTAAAGATCGACTTAAAGGTTGACTTCTAAAACAGGTCTCCCCAGTAACGTATT
>JAGPUU010000047.1 GCA_018067325.1 Amphritea sp. | reverse complement strand
ATATGATGACCATAGCCTAAATAGGAGTGACCGTAATTTCGTATTATTACTACTTTATTAAATGTTCTATGGCGGGGAGCGATGACCCGTAAGTGGTTATTGCCTCGACGACTATCAACGCGAGCATCTTGTCGGTCGTCACGGCGGTCATCTACACGGTCATCTTGTCGATCGTCACGGCGGTCATCTACGCGATCATCTTGTCGGTCGTCACGGCGATCATCTGTTCGGTGCTCCTGGCGGGAGTCATTATCTCGCCCGATACCGGCCTGGGCTATAGCAGGAAAAACCAGCAATGCCGTTAAAATAAATATTAATGTTGTTTTTGCGTTAAACGTTGTCATGATTAGCCCTCTGGCTCTGTGATCCGCATGTTTTATTTTGATAGAGCTATCATATTCGCAGGGAGGAATTTCGGGGTAATCCGTAGCCGCCCCTGACTGATCATTTCATGCCAAATTGAAATTGAGAGTGCTTTTAAATTAGACTGACTCGCTGATATCCGCCGCTGTATCGGAAGAATAAAACTCATGGATAAAGTATCAACTGAGAGCGTGACTACCCATTCAGGTATTGCCCATACAATGCGCAGCACCCTCCTAGCTTATGGCTGCGACAGTACCGCCTTGTTCCAACAGGCAGGTCTGGATGACCATGCAACTGAATCTCGAGTCAAAGCAATTGCTATGCAGAAGTTATGGCGTCTCGCTGTAGAAAACACTGGAGATGACAGTTTCGGTATCACCTTTGCCCAGCAAATGCAGCCAGCGGCGCTGAATGGTTTGGGGTTTTCCTGGATGGCTAGCAATACATTGCTGGATGCTTTTGAGCGACTGGTACGTTATTACCGACTCATTTCCACTGCCGGGGAAGTCATACTGGATCAAAACGATGCGCAGATGAAGCTTTGGTACAAAATACCCGTACCTGCAGGGAGGGCGGCGCCGGCATCGCTTGATGCTGCATTAGCCGTATTTGTACAGCTATGCCGAATGACTAAAAGCCCTGACTTCTCGCCTGTCAGAGTAGAACTACAGCGGCAAGCTCCGGCGAATCGGGACAAGTTTTCAGCCTTCTTCAAGGCTGAAGTAATATATCAGAGTGCAGAGAACTGCTTGTACTTTGACCTTGAAGAGTTAAACCAGCCTTTGGCGATGGCTAATCCAGAGCTCGCTCGAGTCAACGATCAGATCGTTATTGATTATCTGCAGCGCCATGATAGCAGCCATTCGGGTAATCAGGTCCGCGCATGCATCATCGATTTATTACCTTCAGGGCCTCCATCGCAAGAGACGGTGGCGCGCGCTTTGAACCTGAGTGCGCGTACTTTACAGCGGCGCTTGAGTTCAGAAGCCCTGACCTACAAGCAATTGCTGGAAGATGTCAGACATAGCCTAGCCAAGCAGTACCTTAAAGAAGTCGGCCGCAGTGTGAGTGAGGTGACCTACCTGTTGGGCTTCTCTGAACCCAGTAACTTTGCTCGAGCGTTTAAGCGCTGGACAGGAGTTTCACCCGCAGCGTTTCAGGGGCAGTCTCAATCAACCAGCTTTTAGCAGATACAGAGACCGTTCCTCATCAGTGCTACAAACAATGAGGGAGGAGTCAGCTTTCTTCTTTATATCCGTGGTTAACAATGGTTCAATTTGAAAGTTGGCCTGTAAACCCATTTCATACGAGCACTACAGACCATAGCCCTTAATCCTATAAAAGCTTTCATCACGAGTGATCGTCTTCTACAAAAGCACCTTCAAACAGCCGCGCAAACGAAGGCTCTGGCTAGCCACGAGCAAGTCACGCTCTTTGTGACGTTCGAACAACGAACTACGGCCGTTATTTAGCCGGCAAAGCATCATCCAGATAGTAACGTGCTTTCATCTTTTCCAGCTGCTTCATGGTTATTCCGTCTTTCATCACGAAGGTCAGATCGAAGCGCTGTCCCGGACGGACTACACCGGGCTGATGCGCCACATAACGATGAGTTTTACCTTTGCTATCCTGCGCCAGAAAGCCCATCACGACCCCTTTCAGCGCTAGGTTCCCTGAATAGCGCCAGCGGGTTGCCCAGCTAGTATTCGAGGCCCGTTTCTGCTGTTCTAGCTTCATATGTTTTTCTACGGCCTGGACAAACTGGGCGTGCTGGGATTGACGTACCGCTTCCTGCTTTGCCTGCTGATGCCCCACATAAGCGCCTAATGCTGTGGATAAGATAGCGGAAACGCCTCCGCCTTCACCGGCAGTCGCTTGATCCCGGTTTTCACGCTTCTGCCATAAACTATTATTATCCCGCAAAGTTGCTGCATTGGGGTTAATCCGGCCAGGTTGGTAATATTGCTTAACTTTGTTTGCCAGAACCTTAGTCTCCGCCGCTCGCTCTGCATTCACCGGGTGATCATGGGCAAATAAGCTGCGGGCGTTGCCCTGTTCCTTAAACTGTCGCTGCCAGATTCTGGTAGCTGCGTAAGGATCATATCCCGCCAAGGCGCTGTAAAGGACGCCAATTCTGTCCGCCTCTCGCTCCAGTTCATGGGTATAAGCCGCCTGAAACCCTTTTTGGCGTGCAGCACTAGAGGCCAGCGCGCTCAATTGCTGTGTCGTCTGACGCTCACCTACGTGATTCGCTACCGTATGAGCGATCTCATGACCCACCACCGCGGCAACTTCTGCATCGTTCAACTGTTTCATCAGGCCACTGTGCACCACTATATAGGTGCCTCCGGTGGTAAAGGCATTGAAAGAATCCCGATCAATCAGAATCGGCTGCCAGCGTTCCTGACTCAGATGACTCACCCGATGAATCCGGTCGAATATACGAATCAATCGCTGATACTGTTTGCGATCAAGTGACGCATGAATTTTACGTCCCGCTTTTTTCTCGCCAGCCAACATCTGCTCCACAGCGGCATTACCCTGACGAATCTGTGCACTCCGGTCGGCGGCGCTCAATGTACGCTGGCCTGTTACCCGGTCGGTTTCACTAATCGACTCGGCAACGTTGTATAATCCTTTATCAAGGTTCTGTAATGTCTGACAACCACTAAGAATAGTGGACGCCGTAAGTATAAGTAACAGAGAAAATCGCTGATGGGTCTTCATCTAACCACCTCTTTCAACATCAAAAATATCATTTATATTCCATAACGTAATTAAAAATAAATTTCTTATAACCGAATTAGATCAATACATTCCATTATTGTATTTGTGATAGCCTTCCATTTCAGCTAATATCGCGCACTTGCGGATTTGCTAATATTCATACCAAGCAGAGTAGACGTAAACTCATTATGAACATTGCAGTATACCCGGGTACATTTGACCCAATGACCAATGGTCACGCGGACTTAGTCGAACGCGCTTCTAAGCTGTTTGATAAAGTTATAGTCGCGATTGCCGCCAGCCCAAAAAAAACGCCTCTGCTGAACCTTGAGCAAAGGGTTGAGCTGGTAAAAACAGTGACAGCACATCTGGATAATGTTGAAGTCGTAGGCTTCAATTGTCTTCTGGCTGATCTGGTCTCAATGCATAATGCCAATATCATACTGCGCGGCCTGCGTGCGGTGTCTGATTTTGAGTATGAGTTTCAACTTGCCAATATGAATCGCAAGCTGGCACCGAAAGCAGAGAGCCTTTTTCTTACGCCAGCTGAAGATCTGTCCTTTATATCATCAACGTTGATTCGTGAAATAGCGAGTCTCGGCGGTGATGTGGAACAATTTGTACATCCTGCAGTTCACCGTGTACTGCAGGATCATTTCGGACGCTAATTTTTTAGTATTTACGAGTCAGTGAGGTAGCCACAATGGCATTAATTATCACAGATGAATGCATTAACTGTGACGTATGTGAGCCGGAGTGCCCTAACGAGGCGATTACTCCGGGAGACGAGATCTACGAGATCGATCCAGCTAAATGTACTGAGTGTATCGGTCACTACGATACGCCGCAGTGTGTTGAGGTGTGTCCGGTAGATTGTATCCCTAAGGATCCAGATCACGTCGAGAATGAAGAGAAGCTCATGGAGAAATACCATGTGTTGACCGGTAAGTAAGCAGTTTTTACTTACTGATCAACTAAAAAAGCAGGCTATGTGCCTGCTTTTTTTATGCCTGAAACCTACCGCTTAATTGTGTATAGCCAGCTCTTGTAAAGCGAATCGTTCATCCAATAACTGACCAATAGCAGTACCTCCCACGGCGAGATGATAGGCGTACTGCATATGCAGGCAACGAACCTTATCCCAATGACGAATACCGCCTATTCCATAACTATTGAACAACTCAGTAAAGCCCAGCTCATCGATTCTCTGACGATCATTGTCCGCCATCATTTTCCAGCGCAGATCGACATAACGTTGTTGGTCAGCCAGATGGGCTGCCCGTAATTCATCATCTAATCCAATCTGCTGCTCTATGCGTTTTACTTCGCCGCCCGTTTCTATCTCAGCAATCGCCTGATAGAGGTCTTTAGAGCTAAGCCAATACAAAGTAGGAAAGGGTTGATCATCTACCAGTGATCGCATCTGCAGTACGGCGGGAATTCCCTGTTTATTTTGCCAGGCGATATCGACCAGCCCACGCGGCTTACGACCCAACTGTTTTTCAACCAATTCAAGCTGTTGTTCTGTTACAGACATTTCAATTCTTATCCACAGATGTTTCAATTCGTTCGGCCAAGGTCACCACCTCTTCCCCGGCGATAGGCACCCGGGCAGGCATAATCAGAGCACAGTTATCGAATGGGGCCGCGATCAGCTCCTGATCGTCGATAGCGATCAGTTCTCCCTTATCAAACTGTTCAAAACCTTTGAAAAGTTCAACAAAGCGGAATTTTTCACTTTCCGCTTTAAGCACCCGGTCGATCCGATAATGTCCGGCATCGCTATCGGGCGAGTATCCCCAGTCAGGCAGCTCAATAGTGTCTTTAAGCATACCGTGGAGTTGTAAGAAGCGCAGCGTAGTTGCCAACGCCTGCTGACTTGTTGCCTTTGCAAAGTGCTGGCCGCATTCAGCCACCAAGGAGAATCCGCCATCGCTATGACGTTCGTGTTCAGAGATCAGCATCCCGGTGTGATAACTGCCCAGATCATACAAAAGGTGAGGAAAAGGAAACGCCAACCGATCAGCAAACTGCCGATTACAGGCGTTATCCGGGTAGATCAGCATCGGCGTCACAGCAAAGGTGGTCGAATGCAGATCTAGCAGGCTATCCGCATTCTCGATAAACGGCAGCAGTTCTATCGCTCGCAGGGCTTCATGATTATCAGGCTTAGTTAACTGTGATGCATGCCAGACCCGATTCATATCTACATTGAGGCAACGGCTGGCAAAAGGGCGTTGCGGATCGAAGGTTTTATACGCCTCAACATTAGCGAAAATCAGCGTCATCGCACCTTTTGTCGGACGAATATCATTTTCTAACAACCATAACAGGGCATTCGCGCCACAGATCTCATTACCGTGGGTGAGCGCCTGAATAACCAGCTCAGGGCCTTTGTGACCAGAATCAAGCCGGTGCACATAGTCGACACCACAATTGCCCTGTTGCCAGGCACTCAGATCCCGGGGCAGCAGTTCAATCGGCGCATCAGACTCAGCAATAGAAAAACGACAAGGCGGCACAGACATAGCAAACTCTTACAATGAAACGATAATTAGAAATTTCGGGTAGTTAACAGCAAACCTTAAACAGCAGCGTATTTTTCATCCCGGCCCAACCAGCGCTGAATAATCGCATCACTCAATTGCGGATCATTCCCGATCTGGCTGGCGATCTGTTTAACTCGGATCAGTAGATCCGCATCCCGTTGCAGATCAGCCACTTTAAACGACATCATACCGGTCTGTCGGGTACCCAGCACTTCTCCGGGGCCACGCAGTTCCAGATCTTTTTCAGCAATACGAAAGCCATCGGTGGTTTCACGCATCACTGCTAACCGTTCCCGGCCCGATTTCGAAAGGGGGGCATGATACATCAGCAAACAAAAACTCTCGACCGATCCACGCCCGACCCGGCCACGTAACTGGTGCAGCTGAGCTAACCCGAGCCGTTCTGGGTTTTCGATGATCATCACCGAGGCGTTAGGCACATCCACCCCCACCTCGATAACTGTTGTTGCGACCAACAAATCAAGCTCAGCGGCTTTATAACTGGCCATAATCCCAGCTTTTTCTGCTGGCTTCATCCGCCCATGAATCAAACCGATACGCAGCTCTGGTAACGCTTCACGTAATTCTTCAGCAGTCACTTCAGCGGCCTGACATTGCAGTACTTCAGATTCCTCTATCAGGGTGCAAACCCAATAGACTTGGCGCCCCTGTCCACAGGCATCCTTAACCCGCTGCACCACCTCCGGACGTCGCTGATCAGATATCACCACCGTATTGACGGGCGTTCGCCCTGGCGGCAGCTCATCAATGATTGAACAATCCAGATCGGCATAGGCGCTCATGGTCAGTGTGCGGGGAATGGGGGTTGCGGTCATAATTAATTGATGCGGCGAACGATGGTCTGTGCGCCCTTTCTCCCGCAGCGCCAGTCGCTGATGCACACCGAAGCGGTGCTGTTCATCCACCACCACCAGCCCTAAGTTGGCAAAAACCACTTCATCCTGAAACAGCGCATGCGTACCTACAATAACATGAGCCGAATCGTCGGCAATCGCCTCCAGCTGCTCCTGCCGTTTCTTACCTTTCAACTTGCCTGCCAGCCAGGCAACTTTCAAACCTAAAGGCTCCAGCCAGTTACCGAAATTAATATAGTGCTGTTCTGCCAAGATTTCGGTAGGTGCCATCACTGCCGCCTGAAACCCTCCTTCTACCGCCTGCAGAGCCGCAAGAGCGGCCACTACCGTTTTACCAGAACCTACGTCACCCTGAACCAATCGCAGCATAGGGAATGGCTGAGCAAGGTCAGCACTTATCTCATGGCTGACTCGCTGTTGTGCGCCGGTCAGAGGAAAAGGTAGGTTATGCAGAAATGCATTCTGATGCTGACCACTGGCCTTTAGTGCCGGGGCACCCTGCTGTCGGGTTCGCTGCCTCAATTTCAGAAGAGAGAGATGATGTGCCAATAGCTCTTCGAACGCCAAACGACGCTGGGCAGGATGGTAACCCTCCAGTAACTGCTCCTGATTGGCGTCTACCGGCGGTCGATGCAGATAGCTCACCGCATCATTCAGCGGCGGTAGCTGCCACTGTTGGCGCAGATGTTCAGGTATCAGCTCCGTCAAAGAGCCCTTAGCAAGATATTCCAAAGCGGCATCGGTTAGCGCTCTAAATCGCCCTTGGTTCAACCCCTCTGTCGTCGGATAGATGGGCGTCAGCGATTCTTCTACCGGCGTCATTTCTTCTTCATCAACCCGGCGATATTCCGGATGATAGAGCTCCAGCCCACTGGCACCGGTTCGCACCTCGCCAAAACAGCGAATACGAGTACCTGCTTTAAGATTATTTTTTTGTGCTGCTGAGAAGTGGAAAAAACGCAGCGTAATAGTGCCAGTGCCATCCTGCAATCGACAAACCAGGCTGCGACGCCGCCCCATCGAGATATCGGCCCCTTTAACCTCACCTTCAATCACCCCTTCGTCACCGGGGCGTAATGAGCCAATCGGCATAACCCGGGTACGATCCTGATAACGCAGAGGCAGATGAAACAGCAGATCCTGCAGGCTGCGAATATCCAGTTTTTCCAGCTTCTGTTCCAGCGCTGCCCCAACCCCTTTAAGTTCGGTTACTGGCAGCTGCGCAAGGGCCGCTTGGTTCATATTAGTCTTCGTTTTCGAGCATCGGACAGCTGTTTAAGGATTCTATCAACAACTCAATCGCCTGCGGACGGGGGAAACTGGCACGCCAGGCCAGAGCGACGGTACGTACCGGAGGTGGAGACTTAAACGGTTTAGTTACCACCATATCGGAACGGAAAGAACCACAGGTAGCCGACTGCGGAAGGACGCTAGCACCCAGCCCTGAGGCCACCATCATGCGAATGGTTTCAAGCGAACTTCCCTCGGTTATTGTATGCCTATCCGATGAGTGACCGGCAAGGGTCGGGCAGGCTTCCAGCACCTGATCACGAAAACAATGCCCCTCACCCAACAACAACAGGTCCTGTTCATGTAGCGTCTGACTGTCAATCTGATCTTTACTGGCCAGAGGGTGACTCTTGGGCAGCAACATTTTGAAGGCCTCTTCGTAGAGAGGTCGGGTGACAATATCCGGCTCATCGAAGGGCAGCGCAATAATGATCGCATCCAGTTCGCCATTACGAATCTTCGGACGCAGATTTTCGGTAAAGTTCTCTTCGATATAGAGCGGCATTTTAGGCGCCCGCTTCTGCAACTCGGGAACCAGATGGGGGAAAAGATAGGGCCCGATCGTATAAATGGCACCCACCCGCAGCGGACTGGCCAGCTGATCTTTACCTTCCTGAGCCAGATCTTTTATCGACTCTGCCTGTTCCAGTACGGTCTGCGCCTGACGCACTATTTTCTGACCAACCGGCGTTACCCGAACCGCATGTTTACTCCGTTCGAAAAGAGCCGTACCTAATTCTTCCTCGAGTTTCTTAACCGCAATACTCAAAGTTGGCTGGCTGACAAAGCAACGCTCGGCCGCTCGGCCAAAGTGCTGTTCCTGGGCGAGGGTAACGATGTAACGTAACTCAGTTAGAGTCATTCGCAGCTTTCCTTTGTTATGATGCTGACTCAACCTGAAACAGGATAAATACTTTGAGTCATCTATTAAACAGGGATCAAATTCTAATCGCCGGTTGCGGTGATGTCGGCAGCCAGCTCGGCCTTAGTCTGGTAAAACAGAAACACCAGGTCTTTGGCCTTCGACGTAATATAAACCAGCTGCCCCCCGGTATCCAAGGAATTGCCGCTGATCTAAGTCAGCCTGACACGCTTATTAATCTGCCGCAACAGATAGATACCCTGTTCTATGCGGTTGCAGCAGGCGCGCGGGATGAGTCAGTCTATCGCAAAGCCTATCCGGAAGGCTTGAAGAACCTCCTCAATGCGTTACAGCAGCAAGGCATTAAACTACGCCAACTATTCTTCGTTTCCAGTACGGCGGTTTATCATCAGGAACACCACGAATGGGTCGATGAGTCCTCGCCGACCGAACCGGAAAGTTTCTCAGGCCAGATTATGCTGGAAGCGGAACAGATCGCTATTAACAGCGGCATTCCGGCTACAGTGGTGCGTTTCAGCGGCATTTACGGCCCCGGACGAAACTACATGCTGGGACAAGTCAATCGCGGTATAGGTTATCCAACTGATCCGATTCGCTACAGCAACCGTCTGCATCGGGATGATTGCGTTGGCGTATTGCAGCACCTGTATCAGCTCTCTCAGGAGCAGACCCTGGCACCGATCTATCTTGCCAGCGATGATGAACCCGTATCACTGAACGAAGTAAGTGACTGGCTTGCTGAACAATTAGACGTAGAAATAACGGATACCTCGGCCCGACGAACTATCGGCAGTAAACGCTGTAGTAACAAGCGGCTGAAGAGCACCGGTTATCGATTCAAATACCCCAGCTTTCGCGAAGGCTATCCTCAGCTAATCCAAAGTTTCAAAAACTAAAGGCTTCAAAGACGAATCAGCTATCGATATGTTGATCGCGCAGTTGTGGGTCCAGGTCTTCAGGGGTATCGGTGTGATGGTAGTATTGATAACGGTTAAAGCGATATTCCATAAACCGGAACAACGCAATAATCAGCGCGCTGATCGCCAAATAAACCAGACCTGCCGCGAGAAACATCTCCAGTGGTGTATAAGTCCGGGCGATGATAGTCCGGGCCATACCGGTTATATCTAACAAAGTAATAGTACTGGCCAGAGCACTACCCTTAAGCATCAGAATCACTTCATTACCGTAAGCGGGCAATGCGATGCCAAAGGCACGGGGCATAATAATCCGGCGGATCTGCACCGGCTTACTCATCCCCATCGCTTCTGCAGCCTCAATCTCTCCGCTCGGAATCGCCTGAATTGCACTACGAAACAGCTCTGCACTGTAAGCCGCTGTATTCAGGCTAAAGGCGATAATCGCGCACCAATAGGGCTGTTTAAGCACGGGCCAAAGAAACGATTCCCGTACCGCTTCAAACTGTGAAGCCCCGTAGTACACCAGAAATATCTGCACCAACAGCGGTGTACCACGGAAAAAGTAGATATAAAGAAATGGAAAAGCCTTCACCCAGGTTCTGCTTGAAGCCCTCATCAGCGCCAGCGGAATGGCCAGGGCAATGCCTATCAAACCGGAGACCAGCACCAGCTCCAGCGTTAGCCAGGCGCCGTCCAACAGGCGAGGAATATATTGCCAGATAACACCCCATTCCCAGCTCATGAGCTATGCCCCCGGCCAGCCGGATTCGCCACCCGTTCCATAAACATCGTAAAGCCGGTGGTGGCCGCTGTTAGCAACAGATAGATCAATGCGGCTACCAGAAAGAAAGTAAAGGGCTCTTTGGTTGAGCTAATCGCGACCTGAGACTGACGCATGATATCGTTCAGACCCACCACTGAAACCAGGGCGGTATCTTTCAGCAGCACCTGAAACAGATTACCTAAGCCCGGTATTGCTAACCGCCAAACCTGAGGCAGTATAATCCGAAAGAAGGTTCGGGGAGTACTCATACCGCAGGCCAGCCCCGCCTCCCACTGACCTTTCGGTATCTCCATCATCGCCATGCGGAAAACTTCTGTAGCATAGGCACCGAAGGCAATCGACAGAGCCGCGACACCGGCCACAAAGGGACCGATCTCAATATATTCGTCGTAACCAAAAAAACCGGCAATCCACATCAGGAACTGCGAGCCACCAAAGTAGATAGTTAACACCAGTAACAATTCAGGCAAACCCCGAACCAGGGTGGTATACCCCGTTCCCAGCCAACGGGCCAGACGGTTTTTGGACAGTTTAGCCGATGCCCCCAGCAAGCCAAATACCAAGCCTACCAAAAGGCTTGAAAGAGCCAATTGAATGGTAATCCAGGTACCGGAGATCAGGAGATGGCCAAAGCCTTGCAGATCCATGAGATTCGCCTAAAAACGGACCGGCGAAAAGCCGGCCCAGGTTACTAAATAGCTAATTAATAGATTGAAAACGGAAAGTATTTTTCGTTGATTTTAGCGTAGGTACCATCGGCCACAATCGCTTTGATCGCAGTGCTGAACTTATCTTTCAGCGCATCGCCTTTACGTACTGCGATACCGATTTCATCATTGATGTCGATATCTTCACCATTAAACGCGAAACCTTTGCCACCGTCGGTGCGCAACCAGTCATAGGCTGGGAATTTGTCAGACAGCAAAGCATCCAAGCGACCGCTAGTCAGATCCAGATAAGCGTTGTCCTGAGTATCGTAAAGCTTCACATCAACCACATCGCCCAGATTGTCTTCCAGATACTGGCCGGCAATAGTGGCCCGTTGAGCGCCAACCGTTTTACCCTTCAGACCCTCTTTTGTCACAACAACACTGCTGCCGTCTGCGGTAACAAAGGCCAATACATTGGAGTAATACTTCTCTGAGAAATCTACAACCCGCATACGCTCTTCAGTGATAGACATAGACGCGATAATCGCATCGTATTTACGTGCGCGAAGTCCCGGAATAATACCATCCCAGTCCTGTGCCACAATTTCACAATCAGCTTTCATCTGCGCGCAAAGTGCTTTGGCAATCTCTACATCAAAGCCGATCAGCTCACCGCTGGAATCAACCATATTGAAGGGAGCATAAGCGCCCTCTGTAGCGATGCGGATCTTATCATCTGCAGTTGCCACCTGAGCCGCCATCAGGCCGCCCGTAATCAGTGCGGCTACAGCAAAAAGTTTACGAATTTTCATCATCTGTTTCCCTTTAGCTTTTTCATCAAATAAATAAAACCTTACCGGTGGCTGGCCATAAACTCCTGCACACGGGTAGATTTCGGGTTATTAAACACTTGATCAGGAGGGCCTATCTCTTCAATCTGCCCCTCGTGCAGAAAAACGACCTGGCTGGAGACGTCACGGGCAAAACGCATCTCATGAGTCACGATCAGCATGGTTCGTCCCTCCTCAGCCAGCTCTTTCATAACAGCCAATACTTCATTAACTAGCTCTGGGTCGAGTGCAGACGTCGGTTCATCAAACAGTAGCACTTGCGGATCCATTGCCAATGTCCGGGCAATCGCTACACGCTGCTTTTGTCCACCTGACAGGTTATCCGGATATGCATTGCGTTTATCCGCCAGACCGACCTTTGCCAACAGCTGCTCTGCCCGGGCAATAGCCTCAGCCTTAGACTGCTTTAGCACCTGAATAGGCGCCTCAATAATATTCTCTAAGATGGTTTTATGCGGCCAGAGATTGAAACTTTGAAAGACAAACCCGATGCGCGAGCGCATCTTTTCCAGCTGTTTACGATTTGCCGCGACGAGATTTCCATCTTTGCCCGGTTTAAGCACCAAGCTTTCATCGCCGACCGTAATTTCACCCTTGCTAGGATTTTCCAGCAGATTGATACAACGTAACAGAGTACTTTTGCCCGAGCCGCTTGAGCCCAGAATGGAGATAACATCGCCGTCATTAGCGGTCAGTGATACGCCTTTGAGAACCTCAAGGTCGCCATAAGATTTATAAATATCGTTCAGCACTAAGGCTGTTTTGGCATTCGCCATGTTAAGGCTTCCGTATCGTTCTTATTGTGCTGTGGATAACAGCGACCAATGAAGGATAGCACTCCCACCGTCAAACGGTGCTGATCAGGAGAAACAGGCAGGATCCACCGCCACTATTACCTATATTTCCTATCGGAAACTCAGAGTACAAAAAAGCAATTTCCCACAAAAAAGGACTTGAGGCAAACGAAAATTGACCGAGAAGTCAGAAAGAACCGGTCATACAGACGACCAATAACAAAAAATGGCCCCTCGGGGCCATTATTAAATCGCAGTGGATAACTCAGAGTATCAGCTGGCAAATTCTTTCAGCAAGGTTTCCTGGGCACTAATAAGCTCTTCGTCTTCGCCCGGCTTATTCAGCGTGTAGCTGCCATCAGAATTCAGCTCCCAGCTACGACTGTTATCGGCCAGATAAAAGTCCAGATCACGTTTAACCCGATCTGCCAGCTTGCCGGTCAGCGGAAAGCCAGTCTCTACCCGGTTAAGCATATTACGCTCCATCCAGTCAGCACTGGCGCACAATACATCTGGCTTACCTTTGTTACCAAAGTAATAAACCCGAGTATGCTCCAGAAAGCGGCCGATAATTGAACGTACCGAGATATTTTCAGAGATACCTTCAATACCCGGACGCAAACGGCACATTCCGCGCACGATCAACTCGATCTTCACCCCTTTTTGGGAGGCCAGATAGAGCGCACGTATCAATTGCGGCTCGGTCAGTCCATTGATCTTGACAATGATATGGCCCAGTTTGCCATGCTTGCCTTCCCGTTCAATCATCTCAATCATGCGAGAGTGCAGAGTGAACGGCGCATTGTGCAGTTTCTTCAGCCTGAGAATTTTACCCATACCGGTGAGCTGCTGGAAAATCTTGTGAACATCTTCACCCACATCGATATCACTGGTCATATAGCTGTAGTCGGTATACAGACGCGCAGTACCCGAGTGGTAGTTACCCGTGCCCAGATGAGCATAACGTACCAGCTTGCCCTCTTCCCGGCGTACTATCAGCATCATTTTAGCGTGGGTTTTAAAATCAACTACCCCGTATACAACCAGCGCACCCGCTTCCTGTAAACGGCCCGCCAACTGCAGGTTAGACTCTTCATCAAAACGCGCCCGCAGTTCAATAACGACAGTCACCTCTTTACCGCTCCGGGCAGCATCCACCAGCGCATCAACAATATCGGAGTTCACACCGGTACGATAAAGGGTCTGTTTGATTGCCAGTACCTTAGGGTCTTTGGCCGCCTGCCGTAGCAGGTCGACTACCGGAGAGAAGGACTGGAAAGGATGATGCAACAACTGATCTTTCTGACGCAGTACATCGAAGATATTTTTCTGTTTGTATTTGCCAGACATTCCTGGGGTAAAAGGTTTCCAACAGAGCTTTTTCCCATCAACCAGATCCCGCAACGCCATCATCCGGGTCAGGTTTACCGGGCCATCGACTCGATAGGTATGGGCTTCATCAAGGCTGAATTCACGCCACAGGAATCGAATCAGGTCTTCGGGGGTACGCTTATCTATTTCCAGCCGAACCGCATCACCATATTTACGCGAATGCAGCTCACCCCTGAGAGTACGTGCCAGATCTTCTACCTCTTCAGAGTCGAAGGTAAGGTCGGCATTTCGAGTGATACGGAACTGGTAACAGCCTTCCACTTTCATGCCTGGGAATAGTTCTTCGGCAAACTCGTGAATAATAGATGAAAGGAAGATTAGATTATCGCCGCCATCGCACAGATTATCAGGCAGACGGATCAAGCGTGGAAGAGAGCGCGGTGCAGGAATAATAGCCATACCACTTTCCCGGCCAAAAGCATCCTTACCGTCCAGCTCGACAATAAAGTTCAGGCTCTTATTGATCAGGCGGGGGAAAGGGTGAGAGGGGTCGAGCCCGATCGGGCTGACCACTGGCAGTACTTTCTCCTCAAAGAAAACGCGAATCCACTCTATCTGCTCATCGCTCCAATCGCGGCGACGCTGAAAGTGAATATTCTCTTTTTCCAGTTCAGGAAAGATGGTTTCGTTCAGGATTTTGTACTGTCGCTCAACCTGCGCACTACAGATTTCACCTATCCGGTTCATGACCGCCTGAGGATGCAATGCATCCGGGCCAACCGATTCACGGCTGTACTTCAGCTGCCCCATCAGTTCTGCAACACGAATCTCGAAAAACTCATCAAGGTTGCTGGAAAAGATCAGCAGGAACATCAGCCGTTCCATCAACGGATGGGTTTCATCCAACGCCTGTTCCAGCACCCTGATATTAAACTGCAGATGGCTTAGCTCGCGGTTGATGTAAAGAGCAGGGGCTTTCAGATCTAGCGGCAGCTCCTGCACCGGTTCGGTAACCGCAATCGCTTCCCGGCTTTCCACCAGCGCAATTGACGCTTCGTTTTGCTCAGCCGTCGGTTCAACTACCGGTTCAACTACCTGCTCAACTTCCGACTCGACTACTGGCTCAACAACCTGCTCTGTCGCCTGTTCCTTGATCTGCTCAGTCATGACCGCAATCCTTCACCTCAATTAATTATTATGTCCCTGGTGCTACTGAAGATTACTCATTCAGCAGCTGTGCGGCGCGTTTGGCAAAATAGGTCAGAATGCCATCACAACCCGCACGTTTAATACACACCAGAGATTCCATCATTACACTTCGCTCATCCAGCCAGCCATTCTGGAACGCCGCCATATGCATCGCATATTCACCACTGACCTGATAGACAAAAGTTGGCGCTTTCAGTTCCTGTTTAACCCGGCGAACGATATCCAGATAGGGCATACCCGGTTTAACCATCACCATATCCGCACCTTCAGCCAGATCCAAAGCCACTTCATGCAGCGCTTCATCACTGTTGGCAGGGTCCATCTGGTAATTAAACTTGTTACCTTTACCCAGGTTTCCTGCAGACCCAACGGCATCACGGAAAGGGCCATAGTAAGCACTCGCGTACTTGGCAGCATAAGCCATGATGCGGGTATTCACATGATCATTAAGCTCCAGCACTTCACGAATAGCACCGATACGGCCATCCATCATATCGCTCGGGGCGACTATATCAGCACCCGATTCCGCATGAGACAGCGCCTGACGCACTAGGGTTTCTACCGTTCTATCATTCAAAACATAGCCGTTGGTATCAATGATGCCATCCTGACCATGAGTGGTGAACGGGTCTAAAGCTACATCAGTCATCACACCCAGTTCTGGGCAGGCGTTCTTTAGCGCTCTGATCGCGCGCTGAGCCAGGCCATCAATATTATATGCCTCTTCCGCAAGCTCCGTTTTTACATTCAATGGAGTAACAGGGAACAACGCCACTGCGGGTATGCCAAGGGAAACCAGCTCTCGGGCTTCCTTGACCAACAGATCGATACTCAAACGTTCAATCCCCGGCATAGAAGGGATCGCTTCGCGCTGATTCTCGCCCTCAATAACAAAAACCGGGTAGATAAGATCGTCGGGGGTCAGTACAGTCTCCCGCATCAGACGACGGGAAAAATCATTGGCACGCATGCGACGCATACGAGTTTCAGGAAAAAAACGCTGACTATTAGTAAATGACACGGAAACCTTCCTCCAGAAGCGGATATTAGACCGGAAAACAGTTACAACATTATGACAGAAGCAGCTTAGTGGCGCTTATAAATAAAGCACCTTCCTTGATATTATGGGGATAAATTCTGAGCCCATGATGGATTTTATCTACCTCTGTTATATGCGACCTCCCCAAGTTATAACCACCATCCATTAAAGGTGTATAAAGAAACTTGTCAGTAAGGTGCTGCAACTTTCCTGATCACTGTTATTATTAGCCTCTAATAAAAAATGCAATAGAGAGTGAGTAGTTCTATGTCATCAGTGAAGTTTGCCTATCACCCTTGTCCTTCTGTGACACCAGGGACGAACTGATGGCCCGCTCACTACCGCTCCGCATTGGCCTTATGGTCACACTATTATCAGCAGGACTAACTGCGATAATGTTATCGATTACGCTGTACGTGATAAGCGTTGTTTATGATCTATCCCTTTTTGAGCTCAAGACGCCAATCGACGGACCTTTTAGCGCTGTCGGACT
>JAGPUU010000044.1 GCA_018067325.1 Amphritea sp. | reverse complement strand
CGCTCCATAATATCCATCAGAATGAGCCGGGCTATCGCTTCACGAATCCCCGCATCCGGATCATCTTCCTGCAGTCGCTCCAATGTGTTTTGCAAGGAATCGACCAGTATCCAAACGTTCTGCATGCGCCGTTCAGCAACTGCGTCACTGGAGCTGTTCTGAGCAATCCAACCGGCAAAATCGATATCATCGATCATCTTCCGCACACCGTCGATCGGATTTCCCTGCTCGCACTGCTTATATATACCTAGTAACCAATGATTAAAACGACGCAAGCGCTCTACTTGTGCAGGCTTAAGGAACTGCTCAAGACCCAGCTCGCTACAAGCCTTAAATAAACTGGTATCGCGCTCTGAAGCGTATTCACCCAGTTTCTGCAGCGTGGTCGGACCGATCTCCCGCCTGGGTAGATTTATGATTCTCAGGAAAGCGTTATCATCATCCGGATTAACCAATACCTTCAGATAGGACATGACATCCTTAATTTCAGCACGAGAAAAAAATGACGTCCCGCCACTCAATTTATAAGGTACCTGGTAACTTTTTAGTTTCAGCTCCAATAACCGGGCTTGGTAGTTACCCCTATAAAGAATGGCAAAATCTTTGAACGGATAACGTTTGCGCAGGTGCAGATCCAATATCTCTGTCGCGACCCGATCACATTCGGCATCTTCATTCCGGGTAAAAACCACCCGTAGCGGATCACCAAACCCCATATCGCACCATAGCTTCTTATCGAACACGTGTGGATTATTGGCAATTACCGTATTCGCCGCTTTAAGAATACGTCCGGTGGAACGATAATTCTGCTCCAGCTTAACTACTTTTAGTGAGGGAAAGTCTTTCTGCAGCTGTAATAGGTTTTCGGGGCGCGCCCCACGCCAGGAGTAGATTGACTGATCATCATCGCCAACGACGGTCAGCATACCCCGGGTACCCACCAGCATCTTAACCAAAAGGTACTGACTGACGTTAGTATCCTGATACTCATCAACCAACAGATAACGGATCTTATTCTGCCAACGCTCGAGCACCTCAGGATGATTAATAAACAGCTGAGCCGGCAGCTGAATCAGATCATCAAAATCCACTGCATTATAAGCTTTCAAGCTCTGCTCATAGGCGGCATAGGTTCTTGCAGCCAACACTTCTTCAGGCCCGTCTACCTGCGCCAAAGCCTGTTTAGGCCCCAGCATATCGTTCTTCCAGTTAGAAATTGTGTTCTGAACAAAATCCAGCTGATCGGTCTCTTCCCCTTCATGTAACAATAGGCTCTTTATCAGGGCTTTAGTGTCCTGATCGTCAAACAGCGAAAAGCCCGCTTTAAAGCCCAGCGTTTTATGCTCTTTGCGGATGATCGTTAGTCCCAGATTATGAAAAGTCGAAACCGTCAATCCCCGGGTAGCCTTGCCTTGAACCAGTGAGCTAACCCGCTCTTTCATCTCTCTGGATGCTTTATTAGTAAAGGTTACCGCAGCAATGTTATGTGCCTTGATCCCACAAACTTCAATCAGATAGGCGATCTTGCGGGTAATCACGCTGGTTTTCCCCGAGCCCGCGCCAGCCAGAACCAAAAGAGGCCCGCTGATATAGTCCACAGCTTCACGCTGCTTGGGATTAAGTTTCGCCATTAAAATAAAAACCTTTCCAGCTAAAGTTTTATTATCATTCAGCCGATACAATATAGTTAAAGCCCAAAATCATGCACACAAAACACCACTAATTCATTGTTTTTATTAGAAAAATCAATAGAACGCTTGTTTGACTGGATGGTGTGACGTGTTACTCTTAAAAGGCCTACCGGGTGACAATTATCGCATGGATTGAATTGTCTTATCAGTAGAAATAAACGAGTATAAACATGGTTGTTTATACTCGAGTATATTGGAATATGTTACCTGTAACTCGCAGCGATACAGAACAAGTAAAATGCCTGGTCATCGATAGCTGTGGCTTTGACACCACTGCGCTCGTCGATCGGCTGGAACAAAATCGCTGTAATGCTCACCTCTGTAGTTTCGACCAAGCCTCCGATAAGCTAGAACAGGGTGACTTAAAACTTATTTTCCTACATACCTGTTTTACTGATACTAACGCCCTTTCTGAATTACATTTCCTGCGACAGCAATACCCCCTGATTCCCGTTATTCTGTTTGATCATCAATTTAATTCAGAGCGTATCGATGAGTTTATGCTCTGGCGTGCCAATGACGTCATTATCACTTCAGAGCTGACCGATGCAACGCTTAAAAGAGTGATTCGCTATAACCTTATGGTTGGCCAGTACAATAACGAAATAACCCGACTGAACCAGCTCGACCCGTTAACCGGCATGAAAAACCGGCAGCAATTTTATAAACAACTATCACAAAAGCTGAAACTGATCAGAAATGGGAAAACGTCTACCCATTTAGCCTTGATTAGCGTCGATCTGGACGGCTTCAGACGGTTTAATAATATCAACGGCTATTCTGCAGGCGATATCATCGTTAAAGAGATGAGCCAACGACTTGCAGCACTAATCCCTGGCCAGTTATCACGATTGGGGAATGATGAATTTGTTCTGCTACTCGAATCACCAGCCGAAGAGAACCTGACCCATCAGGCTACCCAACTCTGTTATCAGATACTTCACAGTCTGACTGAACCTTACCTCTACAATGAGCTGGAGAACATTCTTCCCTGTAGTATCGGGGTCGCTCTGGCACCAGAGCACAGCTGCGAAATAGACACATTAGTTCATCAGGCAACCCAAGCCAGAGTTAAGGCAAAAGAAACCAGCAATTGCAGCTATGTGATTTTTGATCAGAAGCAACGCCATTCCGACGAATCTCAGATCGCCATTGAACCCGAGCTAATCAGCGCTATTCGCCGCAATGAGTTCGAACTTTTCTATCAACCCAGAGTTGATATTACCAGTGGTAGAATTATTGGAGCTGAAGGATTGATTCGCTGGAGACACCCGGAGAAAGGGCTAATTTTCCCGGATGCCTTTATTCCAACAGCAGAACGCACCGGCCTGATTGTACCTATTGGTTATTGGGTGATTCAGCAGGCTGGCGAAGATATTCAAAAGCTTCAGGCCAGCGGTTTAGAGATTGAAAGACTCAGTATCAATCTCTCCTTCAGGCAGTTCCAGGACAGCTATCTGTGTAGAACAATCCAGCGCCTGATCGAAAAATACTCTATCGACACTTCAATCCTGGAATTTGAATTAACAGAATCGGCTCTGTTCAATAACGAACTGCATGTTCGGGAAGGTATCGAAGAGCTCCATAAACTGGGCATAAACTTCTCTCTGGATGATTTTGGAACCGGTTACTCTTCTTTCTCGCTACTGCAAACACTGCCGATCAGCAGTCTGAAAATTGACCGTTCTTTTGTTTCAGGCGTGAATAAAAACCCCGATGACCGAGAAATAGTGAAAGCGATTATTCGCTTGGCTCACAGCTTGAACAAAGAGGTTATTGCTGAAGGGGTAGAAACCGCGCTGCAACTTAATTTCCTCGCCAGTTTTGGTTGTCATCAAGCCCAGGGGTATCTATACAGTAAGCCCGTCCCCTATGAAGAGTTTAAAGAGCTTCTGAAGAACGGCTATCAGATCACAGCGGAGACCGCCGTAAACCAATAGCTTCTAAAAGTGCTGCACTGCTAATGTCTGGCTCGTCATTCAGATCCGCAATTGTTCTTGAGACCTTTAACACCCGATGCGTTGCCCGGGCAGACAACCCCATTCGGCTCATCGCCTGCATTAACAGAGTCTCCTGTTCAGCACCTAGTCGACAATATCGTTCCAGCTCTTTAACGCCAAGCTGATCGTTGACACACCCCTGTCTTTGCAGCTGGCGGATACGGGCATCTATAACCCTCTCCCTTATCTGAACACTACTCTCACTTTCTTCAGCCGGTCCCATCAACTGCTCCGGAGTTAACCCCGGCACCCAGCTCTGCAGGTCTATCCGGTCCAGCAACGGGCCGGAAATCTTACCTTGATAACGCTGAACCTGATCGGGCGTACAGCGGCACCGGCCGCTCTGATCCCCTCTATAGCCACAGGGACAGGGATTCATGGCAGCAATTAACTGAAAACGGGCAGGAAAACTGGCTTGCAACGCAGCCCGGGAGATATGAATCTCTCCAGATTCTAACGGCTCACGCATAACTTCCAGCACCTGCCGACTGTATTGTGGCAATTCGTCCAGGAACAAAACCCCTCGATGCGCCAGAGAGATCTCACCGGGGCGGGGATTACTCCCACCACCCACCAGCGCCACTGCTGAGGCCGTATGGTGAGGATTACGAAACGGCCGAATACCGGAAAATAATCGCGCATCCTTAACTCCCGCTATAGAATAAATAGCAGCAACATCAAGTAATTCATCGGACTCCAGTGGTGGAAGAATACCCGGCAAGCGACTTGCCAACATACTTTTCCCACTACCTGGCGGGCCACAAAGCAGTAAGTTATGACCCCCACCCGCCGCTATTTCTAATGCCCGTTTAGCCTGGTGCTGCCCTCTTACATCGGACAAATCTGAACCGGAGAACGCGATCGCAACCGGCTCATTTGCGACCGCCGGCTCAATCCGCTGGACACCTGAAAGGTGGTTACTAACAGCCAAAAGCGAGTCTGTACCAAAAAGCTGCAACCCATTAACTAAGCGCGCTTCCTGCAGACCCTCTACTGCCAGCCATAGGCTTCGCCCCGCCGCCCGACAACTACGTGCAACAGGAAGAACGCCAGAAACAGAGCGTAAATCACCTGATAACGCCAGTTCAGCCAGAAATTCAAAATCATCAGCGCAGTGCTCTGGTAGTTGTTTGCTGGCGATAAGAATACCGATCGCAATCGCCAAATCATAACGGCCACCCTCTTTTGGCAGGTCGGCTGGCGCCAGATTCACGGTGATACGTCGTGCAGGAAATTCAAAACCGCTATTCAGCAGAGAGCTGCGAACCCGTTCCCGGCTCTCTTTTACACCGGTTTCAGGCATTCCAACGATTGCAAAACTAGGCAGACCGCCCGACAGGTGAACCTCTACGGCAACCAGAGGTGATTGAATTCCGAGCTGAGCCCGGGTGTGAACTATTGCCAGTGTCATAATAATCCGTCCATGGATTAAGAAAAGTTTGAATACGTTTATTATGCCTGATCTTATCCAGGCGAGTTAATGCTCCAGATCTAACCGTTCGATCAGCTGCTCTAATGAGAGATCACGGCCGACGTATTTACCACTCATACGGCTACAGCCCTGCAGCGTTAATCGGGTCATCTGCCCAGTTGTGCGAACACCCTCCGCCATAACTTCCAGACCATTTTCTCTGGCCAAGGAGATAAGGTGTTCAACATTCCGCATGAACTTGTTATCACGCAGCTGTTGCTCAACCAGTTCTGCATTCAACAACAACATATCAGGAAAAAGCTGATCTGGAAGCCCTTCTAAAGAGTCTTCTTGCAGGTCCAGTAGAAGCAGCACTCCTTTGGCCTTAATCTCTTCAATTTCATCAGGAAAAAGATGAACCTGTGTGGAATTTAAGATCACCATAAGCCGTTGCGGAGGCAGTCCGGCTTTGACCATTAAACGAATAAGATTGCCAATAACCGCTACAGAGAATAGCTCTTCATCCTGCAACCGAATACAGAGGTTGTGAAATTGCTCAAAGCCCCCCCAAAGTTTAATCATGGGAGACAGTTGTCGCTCTAACTGTTGATGATACTCATCCAACAAGCCATAGCGGGACAGCTGAGGAATAAACTGCTCCGGCGAGAGCGTCCCCTGCTGAGGATGGTTCATCGACAAAGTTACTTCAGCCGCCGTTAGATGATGCCCTTCTAACGCATAAACAGGATTAAAACGTATCTGCAATCCACCATCGGAGACACCTGCTATTAGTGCCTCTCGGCTTAGTACTGTTCCGCTGCCCAGCGATGAGTCATACAACCGGAAGCCGGAATCTCCTTCAGAAGAATCTAATACGAGTCTGGCTCGGTCAAGCATCAGCTCTGCACTAAGGCCTGAACTGTCCGCCAAGACCCCTGCCAAGGAGAAAGTAAACGGAACCGACTCACCGGACACGTCGATCTCTTCCTGTAAAACAGCCGTCACACGGTCAGCAAACTGTTCCATAATCATCTCATCAGGACAGTGCTCTAGTACCAAAACAAAGTTATTCGCCTGATCTATCGCCAACAGGTCTGATTCCCGCACCTGGGCACTTAGTCTGGCTGCAATAGCGGTTATCACCTGTTCGGTTTCACAACCCTCACTATCCAGTTGCAGCAAAATAAGGCCGCTACTTTGGTTATACAGGTTGCCTTTAAGCAGCTGCTGATTAAGGCGATCCAGCAGCATAAGTTCATCAGGTAGTCCGGTCAGGGCATCATAACTGGTGTGAGTAAAGCGATGCTGATCACTATAGCAACTGGTTATATCGGAAAACTGGGCAACAAATCCGGTTATTTCTGAGCTGTCATCCCGCAGCGCCATCAGGCTGTACCAGGCCGGGTAACTATGGCCGTCTTTATGTCGGTTCCATAGCTCTCCTTCCCAATAGCCTCGCAGCATTAGCTGTTGCCATAGATGGTCAAACAGCTCTGGCGCTATATCACGGTTAGTGACTATCCCCGGCCCCTGACCAACGACGTCTTCAAGAGAAAAACCGCTAATTTCTGAGAAGCTCTGGTTAACTCGGTAAATTCTGTTCTCATCATCGAGCAACATCACCGCCTGTGGCGTATAGAAAAATAACCCGTCATCAGGATCCCGCGCTAACTCCCGGGCAGCAGCTTGCTGAGTTCGCATCGCATTAACAATATAAAGTTCAGCAACCGGATTCCAGCATATTTCAAGCTGTAGCCACAGGCTGTTATCCTCTTCAAACGGCTGCCAGGTCAAAGTCGAGGCGCCATTAGATCTGGCCAGCATCATGCCATGTTGAAGCTCAAACAGTGTTTCACGGGAGTGGACCTGTGCCAGCTGAATACCCATAATATCACTCTGCCAGCCCAGCATATTCAGGTATTCCTGAGTAGCAAACTGATAGCTTAAATCGGATTCAATACAGGCATACATCGGCTGGTTCATGGTTTGTCCTTAAGCGACTAGCTATCCGGTTTGGCGGAATTTTCCAACTGTTCCAACTGCTGCTGCAGCTGTTCCAGCTTAATCCGAGTCCTGGCCAGAACTGCACTTTGAGCATCAAACTCTTCTCGGGTAACCAGCTCCATCCGTCTAAAGGCCCCCTGAAGTAGAGCATTTATCTGAGGCTGAAGCTCAGCTTCAGCTGAGCGTTGCTTAGTCTGTTCAAACAGTTGACCAATCTGTTCGCTAATACCTTCCAGTAACTTTGGGTTGATCATATAACTTTATAATCCAACAGATTTCTTGAGAGGAAGATTTTAATACGGTTACATATTAAAAGCCGCCTAATAATGGTTATTCCAGCATTAACATAAACTATAGCAACAACATGGCCCTCTTTTTAGCTTGCACCGAAAAACAGCACCAATACCTCCGCACCAAAACAGTGCCTGCACTAGAATTGTGCACCATTCCATCATCCTGAAATAGACATAAAGCTTCTATTCGCCATAAAAACAATCGAAAAAAACAAAATAAACCACTGATATTAAAAGATTAAAAAATTAGTGGCACGTGCAGTGCTTTGTATTGCCCATACCATTTACCGCTGCACGGCTTAGTCAGCGCAGTTCTTTAAAACAGTTTTACTTAGTGGAGATTCAGATCCCATGAAACTTATCTCAGCAATTATTAAACCATTCAAGCTGGATGACGTTCGTGAAGCGCTTTCCGAAATTGGTGTACAGGGAATAACTGTTACCGAAGTGAAAGGCTTTGGCCGTCAGAAGGGTCATACAGAACTTTACCGGGGCGCAGAGTATGTAGTCGACTTTCTGCCCAAAGTGAAGATCGACGCGGCTGTGGAGGACGGCATCGTTGATCAGGTAGTTGAAGCGATTAGCAAAACCGCTCAGACCGGCAAGATCGGCGACGGGAAAATTTTCGTGATGTCTATTGAAGAAGTGGTCCGGATCCGTACCGGCGAAACTGGCGACAGCGCACTGTAAGAACCTTTACAACCTTAAAACAACTCTAAGCGTAGGCTTCAGGGGGAAAGATGGAAAACCAAATTTTTGAATTACAGTATGCAATGGACACCTTTTATTTTTTGGTGTGCGGTGCATTAGTTATGTGGATGGCGGCTGGTTTCGCCATGTTAGAAGCAGGCTTAGTACGCTCTAAGAACACCACTGAAATCCTGACAAAGAACGTTGCTCTCTATGCTATCGCCTGCATCATGTATCTGGTTTGCGGCTATGAGCTGATGTACGGTGGCGGTATATTCCTAGGCGGCATCGAAGAAATAGATGTAGAACAGGTTCTGGCCGATTCTGCTGAAGAAGGCTTCAATGGTGGCGCTGTCTACTCTGGTGCTTCTGACTTCTTCTTCCAGGTAGTATTCGTGGCAACCGCTATGTCTATCGTATCCGGTGCTGTTGCTGAACGTATGAAGCTTTGGGCTTTCCTGGCTTTCGCTGTCGTCATGACTGGTGTTATCTACCCAATGGAAGGTGCATGGACCTGGAACGGCGATGACGTTTTCGGTATGTACAACCTGGGTGACCTTGGATTCTCTGACTTTGCAGGTTCCGGTATTGTTCACATGGCAGGTGCTGCTGCTGCACTGGCTGGTGTTCTGCTACTGGGTGCTCGTAAAGGTAAATACACTGCGAACGGCGTAAACGCTATCCCAGGTGCTAACCTGCCAATGGCAACACTAGGAACGTTCATCCTGTGGATGGGTTGGTTCGGCTTCAACGGTGGTTCTGTCCTGAAACTGGGCGATATCTCCAGTGCTCACTCCGTAGCAATGGTTTTCCTTAACACCAACGCTGCTGCGGCAGGTGGTGCAATTGCAGCCCTGATTACCGCCCGCTTGCTCTTCGGTAAAGCTGACCTGACAATGCTGCTGAACGGTGCACTGGCCGGTCTGGTTGCCATCACCGCCGAACCCTCTACGCCAACGGCTCTGCAAGCAACGCTATTCGGTGCGTTCGGTGGTGTTCTGGTTGTATTCGCTATCATTACCTTGGACAAGTTGCGCATTGATGATCCTGTAGGTGCAATCTCTGTACACGGTGTATGTGGTCTACTGGGTCTGCTGTTGGTACCTATTACCAACGGTGACGTAAGCCTCAGCGGCCAGCTGATCGGTGCGGCAACTATCTTCGGATGGGTATTCGGAACCAGCCTGATTGTATGGAGCATCATCAAAGCGGTTATCGGTCTTCGTGTTACCGAAGAGGAAGAGTACGAAGGTGTTGATATCGCTGAATGTGGTATGGAAGCTTACCCAGAATTCACGTCTGGTAAGTAATCCTACCCACTTAGAGCAAACACATTACAACTAAAGGGGAGCTTCGGCTCCCCTTCTGCCGTTTTATTAAGTCATTGATTCTAGGTATACTAGAGCCAGTTTATTAGATTGATCTCCAACTGCCTGTTAATTGTGGGAATAACCTGCAGAAATAACAGACCCAAGCGAGGATAATAATTATGAAACTGGTAAGCGCGGTAATTAAGCCGTTCAAACTGGATGATGTACGTGAAGCCCTGTCAGAGATAGGTATTCAGGGCATTACCGTTACTGAAGTGAAAGGCTTTGGCCGTCAAAAGGGCCATACTGAGCTTTATCGCGGTGCAGAGTATGTTGTAGACTTCCTTCCTAAAGTAAAAATTGAAGCCGCTATTGAGGATGACCTGGTCGATCAGGTTATTGAAGCGATAAGCGCTACAGCAAATACCGGAAAAATCGGCGACGGGAAAATTTTTGTTACTCCGCTGGAACAGGCAATCCGTATTCGTACCGGCGAAACAGGCACTGACGCTTTGTAAGCGAGACTCTAATTCAGTGATAAGGCACCTTATATAGGTGCTTTTTTTTGCCTCAAAAAACCACAAAACTACAGCTCTATCCATTCCAGCGTCTAAACTTGTCTATATATTTGCTTTATGAGGCTGTGGATATGGACAAAACGATTAACCGAAAGCTGTTTGACGAGGTCATGGTACCTAACTATGCCCCTAGCCAGGTAATCCCTGTACGCGGCTCAGGTTCTCGGCTTTGGGATCAGGCAGGTAAGGAATATATCGACTTCGCAGGGGGTATCGCAGTTAATGCTCTGG
>JAGPUU010000031.1 GCA_018067325.1 Amphritea sp. | reverse complement strand
TTTTGGAAGGTTAGTGTCAGCAAGCTGGGTGAGTTCAGCCCGCATAGCATCGAGTGCCTCCTGCATAATATTTTCCGGGAGGTAGGATGCCACTAATGGCATCTGGATGTCCGGTACCACCGACAGTAATTCAACCTCCATGCCTGGCGTTATATATTCGTTAAGCGATTGCAAGGTGGCTTCGCTCCCGGGGGTGTCCTGAAGGTCTAGAGCGACCAATATTTTATTGTACATGGAGACCTATCCTTGCTCGCGGCGGCGAACCTGTAACCAACCCAGCAGAAACAGCAGGGCCAGCGTCGGAATGTAAATCAGTTGTTTAGGGGGACGGTCAGTTTTAACTTCAATCCCCGTGATTTCCCAATCAAAGTCGATACCTGCAGCTTCTGCATTACTGCCGAAACCTACCTGATCGACCACGACTCTGCCATTGTCATCCCTTAGGAACAGGCCTGCCGCTTCCACGCGGCCGCTGGTGTTATCTGAATCTGGAAAAGGTAGTTCGATGACCTTGCTTACAAAATCGCCATCAATCGTTTCACCGCTGACCGACAGGCGTAATTTTTCATCAGGTTGTAGGCCCTCAACAACGGCTATCATCTCAGTAGGGGCAATATTTTCTATCGGAGGGTATACCTCATCCCACCAAAAACCAGGCCTAAACATGGAGAAGGCGATCAACAGCAGCATGAGGGTTTCATACCAGCGGGTTCTTACAAGCCAGAACCCCTGAGTTGCCGCCGCAAAAACCAGGATTGCGATTACTGAGCTTACAATGACGATTAGCAGGTGAAAAATCCCCTGAATATCTATCAACAACAACTCGGTGTTGAAAATAAACATAAAGGGCAGAATGGCCGTCCGGATATCGTAGGTAAATCCTTGAATACCCGTCTTGATTGGATCACTTCGGGCGATGGCCGCCGCAGCAAAGGCGGCTAACCCCACGGGAGGGGTATCATCCGCCAGGATGCCGAAGTAGAACACAAACAGGTGGACTGCAATCAGTGGAACAATAAGACCGCTCTGTGCTCCCAGTGTAACGATGACGGGTGCCATCAAAGTCGATACAACAATGTAATTTGCCGTGGTGGGTAACCCCATACCCAGAATCAGGCTGATGATTGCCGTAAAGATAAGCATCAGCATGATGTTACCGCCGGATATAAATTCTACAAACTCAGTCATTACCAAACCGATGCCCGTCAGGGTGACCGTGCCCACGATAATGCCTGCAGCCGCTGTGGCGACGCCAATGCCTATCATGTTTCTGGAACCGGTTACCAAGCCATCAAACAGATCTTCTATCCCTTCTTTGATGCTCAAACTTAGCTGAGTATGACCCCGAAAATAAGCCTTAATGGGTCTATGGGTCAGGACGATGAATACCATAAACACAGTTGCCCAAAAAGCAGAAAGCCCAGGGGAAAGCCGTTCAACAGTCAGACACCAAACCAGCACGACCACCGGCAACAAGAAATAGAGACCGGATTTTACTGTAGGCCCAGGTTCAGGCAGTTCTAGCACCGGGGAGTCAGGGTCGTCCAGCTCGAGTTCAGGGTAGCCTGAACAGAATTTAAGTAAGCCTAAATAAACAGTCAGAATAACCACAGCCAGTACGGGGCTGGCCCAGACGCCTAGAGAGTCCTTAGTCCAACCGACACCGTAATAGACGGCCATTGTTAGTATGCAGACCCCTAAAATAATCCCTGTCCAGGTTAATAGGCCTTGTGCCAATGTGGGCTTATAGCGACGTGGTAGTCCCATCATGCCCGCTTTCATCGCTTCCAAATGTACAATATAGATCAATGCAATATATGAGATTAGGGCGGGTAAGATTGCGTGGCGTATGACATCGATATAAGGGATGCCTACATACTCAACCATAAGAAAGGCGGCGGCTCCCATGATCGGTGGTGTTAACTGACCGTTAGTGGATGCCGCTACTTCTACCGCGCCAGCCTTGCTAGCGGGAAATCCCACCCGTTTCATCAACGGGATAGTAAAGGTGCCTGTTGTTACAACATTGGCAATGGATGACCCTGAAATAAGTCCACTTAGCCCAGAGGATACAACGGCTGCTTTTGCCGGCCCCCCGCGCATATGCCCCAAGAGGGAGAAAGATACTTTAGTGAAATAGTTTCCGGCACCGGCTTTTTCCAGTAAGGCACCAAACAGCACAAACAGAAATACGAAGCTGGTGGATACGCCCAGAGCAACACCAAATACCCCTTCAGTCGTGAGCCACTGATGGGACATGGTTTTGTTCAGACTGGCCCCTTTATGGGCGATTACATCGGGCATATATGGACCGCCAAAGGTATACGCCAGAAATACAATGGCGACCACCATGAGTGGTGGCCCCAATGCTCTACGGGTTGCTTCGAGAAGGAGCACCATACCGGTGACGGCAAAGATTAAGTCGGCCGTCGTGGGTGCACCGGCCCGGTTTGCTAGTTCAGTATGAAAAATGACCAGGTATGAAGCGCTAAAAGCGCCGAGTAGGGCGAAAATCCAGTCCTGAATCGGTATCCTGTCCCTTGGCGATCGTGATAGGGCAGGATAAGCGGTATAGGCCAGGAAGATGGCAAAGCTCAAGTGAATAGCGCGAGCCTGAGTGTCATTGATCACGCCAAAGTTAAAAACAAAGGGCAGCGGAGAGGCATACCATAGCTGAAACAAAGCCCAGAAAAGGGCGGCTGCCCAAAGTAGGTTTTTAGCAGCCCCTTGGGGAACCCGGGCACCGCTATCTACTTGAGCAACAATATCCTCAGCAGACGACTGCGGTGAGTTGCTATCGGTCTGAATATTTCTATCTGACAAAATATATCTCCACTGCAGTGATGGAAAGTACAACGGTGATCTCAGTTGTTTCCTATTAGAAGAAGGGCCGACTGTTTCAACAGGAGTGTCGGTAATCAAACAAACCTAACAGTGGCCCTAAATACAGTTGATGTAAGCGCCTGGCTTACATCAGACCGGCTTCTTTGTAGTATTTAGCAGCACCTGGGTGCAGCGGAGCGGACAAACCATCTTTGATCATCTCTTCTTTCTTAAGATTAGAGAACGCAGGGTGTAGTTTGCGGAATGAGTCGAAGTTCTCAAATACAGCCTTAACGACGGCATAGATAACATTGTCAGGAACATCTGTTGATGTGACAAAAGTTGCACCGACACCAAAGGTTTGAGTGTCAGCGTCATTTCCACGGTACATACCACCCGGGATAGTGGCGGTACGGTAGTAGCTGTTATCAGCAACAAGTGCATCGACGACAGAGCCAGTTACGTTAACTAGCGTACTATCGCAAGAGGTGGTTGCTTCCTTGATAGCACCGCTAGGGTGGCCCACAGTGTAGATCATGACATCAATTTTATTGTCACACAGTGCACTGGCCTGCTCAGACGCTTTCAATTCAGATGCCAGAGTAAAGTCTGCATTCGTCCAGCCAAGAGCGCCCATTAGGACTTCCATGGTGCCGCGCTGACCGGAGCCAGGGTTACCGATGTTTACTCTTTTTCCTTTGATATCTTCAAAGCTTTTGATGCCACTGTCTCCACGGGCAACGACAGTAAAAGGCTCGGGGTGTATGGAGAAAACTGCACGTAATTTTTTATTAGCGCCAGCGTCTGTAAACTTACTAGTACCGTTATAAGCGTGGAACTGCCAATCGGACTGAGCAACTCCCATGTCTAGTTCACCTGCTCGAATAGTGTTTAAGTTGTACACTGATCCACCGGTACTTTCCGTTGAGCAACGAACCCCGTGTTCTTTGCGGCTCTTATTAACAAGGCGACAGATTGCACCACCAGTTGGATAGTAAACACCTGTAACCCCACCTGTACCGATGGTTATAAATTGCTGGTCAGCTGCTTGAGTGATAACCGGAGCCGTTAGGCCAAGAGTAATAGAGCACGCAAGCGTCACCGCCTTGATCGATTTATTCATTTGAAACACCTATTATTTTTAGGTTTTATTGTTTTTCTAATAGTGCTGAAGCTATGTGCCTATCCTGAACAGCTTATTACATAGGTGGTGGTTCGCTTCTACAAACTACATAGAGTCTCTTTTAGCGTAGTACATAATGAGTAATACATATGTATCAATCTGTTAGAAATTAAATTAATTTGTTTTATTTCTCTTTGGTAGACATTTTTATGAGTACCAATATTTTAATTAGAGACACAGCTTTGCGCTTCTACTCTGCGGAATTTTTGCTTCGTAAATTGGACATGTAGATACCTCGTTAAAGTAGATTGTCTACTCTTAACTAGGTGTCCGAAAAATGGGGGTAAAACCAGCGCCAGACTCAGAGATTTCTGAGTGTTCATGTGGTTGTTTATAACTTTTTTAATCTTGGTAGGGGGATGGTTTCAGCATCGAACAATTGGAATGTTAGGGGCGGTGGGTTTAATGAATGAAAAGAAGCTACGGCTAAAGGCTGTTCGTTTGAAGATGGTTTTGTTGCTGAAGCAAACGTATCACTACTCATTCAAAGAAAGCGTTCCATTCCTCTTGGCAACAAGCTGCTACGGGTATTCACTCAAGGGAAGTACCCTTGTTACTTTAGGTTGTTTCATTGAGAACATTGTACTTGTTGAACGAATTCCCGTCGCTTGAAGAAGTTTATTATTTAACAGCTCTTCATAACTTTCCATGTCCCTCGTAATTATTTTAAGAAGATAATCACATTGTCCGCTTACTGAGTGGCATTCCTGTATCTCGGGGCATTTTTCCACGATTGTCAGAAAAGATAGCAGTGTATCAGGATGGTGGTTGTCCATTGATATCAAAGCAAAAGCAATAACATTCAAATTGACTTTCTTTGGCGCCAATTCAGCGGTGTAGCTCTGTATATATCCTTCGTCCTCTAGGCGCTTTAATCGCCGCCAACAAGGAGCTGCGGAAAGGCCTATTTTTTCAGCTAATCCTCTATTACTCAGGCGGCCGTCTTTTTGTAAAGCAGCAAGGATGGATAGATCAAATGTATCAAGCATTTAAATTCCTTATTTATCTAAATATGAGAAATTAAATTTTTATATTAGGTATGTCTAAAGCAATTAAGAAAGATAATTTTACAATGTTTTGAATAAAATGACTTCTTGTTTGGTGAAAATAATAAAACTGGAAATAGCATCCAGGAAGCGGTGGATATAGATGAAACAAGAAGTTATAGAACAAGAAAAAGCAGCGTTTTCCTCACATAAAACACCGGAGGTTGATTGGATCCAAGTTTGTCGGTTGATGCTGCAGTCACGTGCTCTTGATGAAATTGAAGAGAAAGAACTGGTTCCAGCAAAACTTGTGTTTAATCAGTTTTCTGCCCGTGGGCATGATTTTGCTCAAATTCTATTGGGTTCTCTTCTAACCCACCCTAATGATGCTGCAACAGGTTATTACCGCTCTAGACCATTTGTAATGAGTCTCGGAATCAAGCTAGATGAAGTGGTTGCCTCTCCGATGGCTAAGGAGGGTGGATATAGTGATGGTCGAGATATCGGAGTTGTTTGTAACTATCCCAATATTGAAAGAACAGGAGGTATGCTTTTCCCAATGTGTGGAGGAGTAGGAGCTCAATACACACCAATATCTGGCTGGGCACAATCAATTGTTTATCATAGAGATCAGCTGGAAAATGCTGATTATTCGGGAGCTATTGCTGTTTCAATGGGTGGTGATTCTTCCATGTCCACCAGTGGGTTCTGGGCAGCGTTGAATATATCAACGACCAATAATCTACCGCACCTTTTTTATATCGAAGACAATGGCTACGGTATCTCTGTTCCTCAGACTGTTCAGACACCGGGCGGTGATCAGGTAGCGAACCTTAAAGCCTACAAAAACCTCAAAATAATTGATGGTGATGGTACAGACCCAGAGCAGACTCCTGATTTGATTAGGGAAGCTGTTGAATATGTGCGGTCAGGTAAAGGGGCATGTTTGCTAAGGCTGAAAGTGCCTCGTTTGTGCGGACATACATTTCAGGATACCCAAACTTATAAATCTTCTGAATTTATCGCTGATGAGATTGAGAGAGACCCACTTCCTAAGCTTAAAGAGTATCTCCTCAAGAACAGCATAATGACCTCCGAAGAGTTATTAGAACTCGAGAAAGATAGCTACATAAAGATCCAGGAATCTGTGGAGCGAGCTAAAGAACGTAAACAGCCTGACCCGAAAAACCTTACTAAATTTGTTTACGCGGAGGATGGTCTGGCGCAACTGCGAGGAGGCTTGGCAGCTGACGGTCATACTTTTCCTACGCAAAGTATAGAATCTAAGCCAGAAGGCCCGCGGCTCAACATGCTTACGGCAATTCGTAAAACCCTCAATTATGAATTAGAAACCAACCCAAAGGTTGTCGTGTTTGGTGAGGATGTTGGTCCGAAGGGCGGTGTTCATGGTGCAACATTAGGTCTAAATGATAAGTTTGGAGATAGTCGGGTATTTGATACTAGTCTGTCTGAAGAGGGGATTATTGGCCGTTCCATCGGTATGGCTTTGAGCGGGCTGATGCCTGTACCTGAAATACAATTCAGAAAGTATGCTGAGCCCGCTGCAGAGCAATTAAGTGACACTGGCATAATGCGATGGCGAACAAATAATCAATTTGCTGCCCCGATGGTCGTTAGAATACCTGGTGGTTTCGCTCGAAGAGGAGACCCATGGCACTCAATGTGTGATGAAGTTGAATGGGTACACAAAGTCGGCTGGCAACTGGCTATGCCATCTAATGCGGAAGATGCAGTAGGTCTGCTGAGATATGCTTTAAGGGATAATAATCCTACGATTTTCTTTGAGCACAGGCACTTACTTGACCACAGTTGGGCTCGCCGACCTTATCCTGGTGATGAGTACATTATTCCCTTTGGCCAGGCCAAGGTCCTAACCACAGGAAATAAACTAACAGTTGTTTGCTGGGGGGCGATGGTTTCACGATGTGAGAAAGCAGCAATGGACCTAAATATGGGTATCGAAGTTATCGATCTTAGGACCTTGCAGCCTTGGGATAAGGATAGCGTGCTTAAATCAGTGGAAAAAACTGCTCGGTGCTTAATTGTTCATGAAGATAATAAGACTGCTGGGTTTGGCGCTGAAATCGCCGCTACTCTTTCCGACGAGCTGTTTTTTAGTTTAGATGCTCCAATTCAGCGATTGGCTATGCCGGATATACCGAATCCTCATAATATCCATTTGCTAGATGTAGCGGTTCCAACTGTACAAAGTATAGCTCTGGCTATGCAGAATCTTATTGAAGTGTGAGGAGGTTTAGTTATGAATGAATCAATGTCAATTACCCTTCCTGCTGACGCTTTGGAAGGAACTGTTGCTAAGGTATCCGAATGGCTGGTTACAGAAGGTCAATCAGTTAAAAAAGGGGCGCCGTTGCTCGAGTTGGAAACGGATAAGGTAACCATGGAGGTATGTGCTGAAATAGATGGAACAATGGCTAAAATCATAGCGACTCCTGGTGAGCAGGTAGGAGAAGAGACGATATTAGGCTTTATAAATAGCAGAGATAAGAGTGCGCCTGAAAACTCAATGTCGAGAGATCCTGTATCTGAAGAAAAGACTTCTTTGCCTAATGATAAAGAGATAGTTGAGATTAAACTTGCTACGGATCAACTAGAAGGTACTACAGCAAAAGTGGCAAATTGGCTTGTTGATGTGGGGGGGTATGTCGAGCAGGGTGCGCCGGTGCTGGAGCTTGAAACCGACAAAGTGACTATGGAGGTTAACGCGCCCGTGAGTGGGGTGCTTCTCACTCAAGAAAAGCAGGCAAATGATGAGATTGGAGAAGCTAGCGTTCTTGGTAAATTGGAAGCAGGGGAAGCAACTAACGCCAGCTTAACCAATAGCAGTCAGGTAGAAACAGCAACAGCGCAGCCATTGAAAATAGCAGAAGCTGGTATAAGAAGCTCACGTCATCTAATCGGCCCCGCTGTTCGTCGGTTACTAGATGAAAATAAGCTGAATATAGAGCAAATTTCTGGAAGTGGTCTGGGTGGTAGGGTAACAAAAAATGATGTTATTGAATTCGTAAATGTAGCTGCTTCAACAAAGAAAACTAATGAAGTAATGGCTCATTCGAGCTCAAGTGCCAAGCATATGGTTAGCAGGTTTGTTCCTCACACAGCAATGCGCAAAGCGATAGCATCTCATATGGTAGAAAGCCTGCTCCATACTTCGCCGCACGTAACCAGTGTTTTTGAAATGGATATGAGCAGCATTATTGAGCACAGAAGTATGTGCAAAATGGGCTTTATTGAAGCTGGAGTAAAGCTAACGTTTACGGCCTATTTCTTAGCTGCTACTGCGAAGGCGATGCAAGAAGTACCTGTTATGAATGCACGGTTTCATGAAGAGGCGCTAGAAATCTTTGAAGATATCAACATTGGAATTGGTACAGCGCTAGGCGATGAAGGACTTGTTGTACCTGTTGTGAAGCAGGTACAGGATAAAAATTTATTTGAAATTGCTAAAGCACTGCAGCAACAAACCGATAGAGCGCGCCATGGAAAATTAACGGCTGCTGACATGAAAGACGGTACTTTTACTATATCTAATCATGGCGTTAGTGGCAGTCTCTTTGCCGCACCAATAATTATTAATCAACCTGAGGTGGCTATTCTGGGTATTGGTAAGCTTGAGAAGAGAGCTGTTGTTGAAAGTATCGATGGTGAAGACATGATCAAGATACGTCCTAAATGTTATGTATCTCTCAGTATTGATCATAGAGCTGTTGATGCGTACCAGACTAATCTCTTTCTGAGTCATTTCGTAGAAACGATTGAGAGCTGGGGTAAGTAGTGTCTAGGTACCTGGATGTCATCTACCGATGACATTCAGCCTTCCTAACTGACACATTGATATGAATATGATGAATCAAGTAAACACATTGTTACTACAGACATTGGCTATGCCAGCAGATACTAATCCTAATGGGGATATATTTGGCGGTTGGATTATGTCACAAATGGATATTGCAGGTAGCATTCTTGCCAGCCAGATGAGTGATGGTAGTGTCGCAACAGTAGCGGTGGAAGCGATGTCCTTCATTGAGCCCGTAAGGGTCGGTGATGTGGTTTATTGCTACGGCAAAATAGATAAGCTTGGAAAGACATCGATGACTATTCATCTTGAAGTTTATGCTTCCCCCCACAACTGCTCACAAAAAGTCCAGAAGCATAAAGTTACAGAAGCTAATTTTATCTACGTAGCCGTGGATGAGTTAGGGAAAAAGCTACCAATTCATACAGAGGTAAATGATTTATAAGAATCATAACTCATCAGGAAAATGTTTCTCCTCATGGCTTTTAATCGAGTCCTTTTGGCACCTTCATAGGTGCTTTTTTTGATAGATCTAGTGAAAATATCTTTGTTTTTTTATATTGATATTCTGTAATAATTATTCAAATTATTCTAATTGTTTGTCACTTTATGCCGAGGTTGCCAATTTCATCAGACCTGCCTGGTCGGGGCTGTATCGCTACGATATCAACGTATCGCAAAGCTATCCGTTGCTGGGCGCAGGGTGGGGCCTAGTGTCTTTTACTGTAGCGAGCCTCTACTTACAGTTTTTATCATTGGTGATGAACCGTCGTAAGGAGTTTTCAGACGACAAGACATAACCTTGTCTAGGGACCTTACGAGCAGGTCCCTATTTCATGTTTAGGTATTAGGTAACATGGGGCTT
>JAGPUU010000018.1 GCA_018067325.1 Amphritea sp. | reverse complement strand
CGGCAACGTAGGCAACATTGCCCGGATCTTCCGGTCCAACATAGGTGGTGTACAAGGTGCCATCGGTGGGCAGCGTCGCCACATTAAAGTGAGTCACGGTGCCATCCACATCGCTACCGCTCAGTACCACATTCACTGCGGTATCTTCTGCGGTTTCCAGTGCCTTATCATCCGCCAGCGGCGCATCGTTCACATCCGTCACGGTAACCGACACCGTTGCACTGGCTGACGCCTGAGCGTCATCATCCGTCGCGGTATAGTTGATACTCACCGGTGTTTCGCTGTTGAAATCCTCAGCCGGTACGAACACCAGCGTGGCTTCACCGTTGGTCGCTGCAATATCAGCCCCGGCAACGTAGGCAACATTACCCGGATCTTCCGACCCGATATAGGTGGTGTACAAGGTGCCATCGGTGGGCAGCGTCGCCACATTAAAGTGAGTGACAGTGCCATCCACATCGCTACCGCTCAGTACCACACTCACTGCGGTATCTTCTGCGGTATCCAGTGCCTTATCATCCGCCAGCGGCGCATCGTTTACTTCAGTGACACCTATATCCACGCTACCGCTGACGGTCGCGGTGCCATCAAACACACTGTAGGTAAACTCACCCACTTCGGTAGTGTCGTCATAGTCCGTCGGCGCATCATACTGCAGACCTTCCAGCTGTGCCGCCGTGAGGATGTCATCAACACTGACCGCATCACCATTTGCCAGGGTCACTGTACCCACACTAGGCAAGCCGGTCACGGTAATGGTTAACTCGTCACCATCCACATCGGTTGGGGCCGTCAATCCAAGACTCGTATCGGTACTCTCTTCCGCTACGCTAATTGATGTACTGGCTACAGAAGGAAGATCATTCACCCCATTCACCGTAATTGTCACGGTTGAGCTATCAGTTTGCTCTCCGTCAGAGACGGTATAGATAAAAGTATCTGTTGCCTCTTCATCAACCCCTAAACCCAGCCCTTCATAGATTTCAGGATTAAGAACCTGATAACTGCCATCTTCATTTACCTGAACCGTAGCTCCAGAAAGCAGTGTAATGATAATAGTGCCATCAACCAGTGGCTGGCCATTCACTTCGATAACCGTCAGTATTGCACCCTGCACACCGGAATCATTCGCCAGTACGTTACCACTTGGCAGACCTTGTTCTTCACCAAAAGCACCTTCATCGAATATCAGCGTATCCGGTAAAGCTTCTGGTACAACGACTACAAAGGGGTTATCGGAATCACCATTAAGGTCAGTAATACTGATATTAGGATTTTTTAAACCAGCACGCAGATCCCGGTAACCCAGAGCTCCGCTATCAAGAAAAGGATTTAGTTCATCAACAAAATTGAACACCGAAGAGCTTCCTTCCGCCGCTACATTACCCGCGGCAGGCGCACCCAACTGGCCAATCAGGTCTCCGACATCCTTAAATAACAACTGTCCATTGACTGTATAAATCTCTTTAATATTGCCAAACTGATCCATAAAATCACTCACAACAAGCTCACCCTCAGACAGATTGAGGGTGACTTCAGAGCCATTAAATTCGATAGTAGTGATATCGTCTCGGGTAAATGGAAGCGTCAGTGCTTGAAGCTCTTCCATTGAGATATCAGTAGACGTAGTAAGATTAATATCTCGTGTACTTTCTGAACCGCTGGTGCTTTTCAGTATTAAATCAGCGTTCATAATTCACCCCCCAACAAACGCAAACTAACGTTCTGGCCTAATAAAGGGGGAAGCACATAAATATTATCCAAAAAGAATGTACAGTGATGCCTTCCCTACATTCCTTTGCTTTCGACTAGAACAACTTAAATTCATTTAACAGGTTAAGCGTAGCACTTTAACGACACTTTAAATGCACGCAGGTAATGAAAACGGCAACACTTTAAACTGAGTGAAATATTCCAATTTGAAAATACTAACCATTACAATCACTTATAAATAAACGAATGGCTATACATGCTTATAAATCATGCTTATCTTCAATTTCTTCAAAAAGTTTCAAGCAGATTAACGTGACCAAATGGCGACAGGTAGATTTGATGCGATCATTTTTAAGAACTATGAGCAACAAATACCTGGAGGGAACAGTCTCAGTCAAAGCACCGGCTACGCAGATCTGATTTCAGAGAAGTATCATGCTAAAAAACAGGGGAGCGGTTTCAGATGAAACGTCACTCCCCGAGTAGACTATTAAAACCCGAATAGAACATTCTGGTTATTGAATACCGAACTGTCCTGACAAACGCCCCGTAACCTGAAGTAGCGTGTAATCCTGAATAAGTAGATCATATCGAGCATTAACCAGGTCAGCCTCAGCGCGGAATGTTTCAACCTGCCGATCAAGAAGGTCAAGAAGGTCACGTCGATTTACTGAGAACTGATCTACATAATCTGCCAGGACCTTTTCCAGTGAATCCGTATAGTTTTGCAAAAGAGGTATCCGATCAGCTGTTTTTGCTCGGGTATACCAACTGGTACGGATCGCTTCCCGGATATCACGAGCTGCTAACTTATATAGCTCTTCAGCAGAGGCTTGCTGCGCTGCAGTTATATCTCTGCGTGCTGAATCAGCACCGCCATTAGATAGATCATAACTAGCAACAAGTCCGGCAAATGTTTCATGAGACTGAGGGTTGTAAATAGAAAGATCAGAACTGGCAGATGTATCCTGTACCGTGCTTCTCACTTCGAAACTAAGTTTTGGGCGAAAAGCAGATTTTGTCTGTTCGTAATTTGCCCGAGCTTGGTCAACGGTAGAAGCTGACTGTCGCACAGTAGGATGATTCGTTGTTGTCTGAAGCGCCTCATCCAAACTGGCATAAGGGATAACCGGACGACTGACACCACGCAGCCCTTCCGCTTTGATACCCACAACTTCCAGGTATCGTTCTCTCGTTACAAGATATTGTTCTTCCTGTTGCATCAATGAGGCATCTGCAAACGCATAACGGGCACGGGCGTGGTGCGCATCAGTTTCAGTGATAACACCCTGACTAGCCCGATCTTCAATATCTTCAAGATACTTACGGTGAGCATCCAGATTAGATTTAGCCAAAACCAGCAATTCTTCGCTTCGCAACACGTTTAAGTGTGATGCCACAGAGGCAGTAATAATATCCTGCTGCCTTTCACCCACCAAATAACCAGCAGCCTTATACCCACTTTCTGCTGAGCTAATTCGACTACCCGTAAGCCCTCCATCATAAAGCGATTGACGAAGCAGGAAATCCGCTTTATTGATATGAACATCGTTACCATCATTGGTAAAACTACGAATAGTGGTATTATTTGCCCATTGATGACCACTGGAGATTTCAATAGAGATCTTTGGACGGTAGCCACTTTTAGCTTCCTGAATCTGTCTTTCGGCTACATTTTGCTCTTGTGTCGCCGCACTCATCGCCGGATGATAAGAAAGGCTACTAGAAACGGTTTCATCAAGGGTCATAGCGCCAGCAGCTTCAGCCACCAACAGCATTGACAATCCAATTACAGTCTTACGATTCATACCCCACCCCTAATATGAACAACTAACAGTTACATATATAGCGAAAGAACAGTATTCAGCAACACTGAATTTAACCCTGCTATTACAGGCTATATCGATAATAAAAACACATCTTGCAAAACAAAGTGTAGCATTTAGAAGACACTCGTCTAGTAATTAGGCACAACTTTAATTGCGAAATCACCATTGTTGGATAACAAGAAGCACTTCTCAGGATTGGCCAACCGGTTAAAAGAAAGACCAAACTACACTCAACAATCTAAGTATCAATCTTCAATATATTGCTGCAACTATGTGAGATTATTCTCCTATAAAACTCAGGAATTTATTATGATTCAGTTGTCGATAGGCAGAATGGATTTCATATCGATAACAATGACCCGTAGCGGAGCCAATAATGAATAGATTCATCGTAAATAGTTGTATTTTCGTACTGATTCTTACAGGTTGTGCCAATCCAGAGAAAGCTGCTCTGCCAGTATATGAAGGTTCTGGTGGGATGACTAAATGGAATATATTGCCCGAAGCTTATCTTTTTCACTATGAGACCGGGTTCACTGGCATCGATGCTCTGGGCTATGATGAGCAGCTGCAGAAAAACTGGTCCCGTCTGGGTGCAGCCAAAACCTGCGGAATACCTTTTGATAAGCGGCTAATTATACCTAAGCTCATCAGTCAGTACGGTGAAAACGCCATTACTCACGAACTCAATGGTATAGGGTTTCATAGCGTACAAAGTCGTAAGGTTCCACAATTCTGTGACACCCAACGGGTAGAAGCTATTAGCAAGTCAGTTAATCGTTATCTCAAAGGTTACTTCGACTAATCAACACCAAACTAATAATGCACTCAGGCAATTCCTGCCTTTATTAACACTTTCTGACATTGTTCCGATATAGCCGGCATCTCTGAAATTAGCAGATCTATCGGAAACTCAATTTCAGGCCATTTTTCATGAATACAAAAACTGGTGACCCGTTCCCTTAGTTCATCTTCAGACCAAGCAGGCCATTCGGGATGCTTAATTACCATTACGCTAAGAAAGTCAGCGAATTGAACAATGGTAAGGAGCTGCTTGAAGGGTAAAGAAAGCCCTTCGAGTTCCCATAGATTGTAGTGATGATGAAACCGCAGCATGTTCGTGATAGTACTAGGAAGCTTCCAATGCTGAGCTGCCAGAAAACCTACCTCAGCATGGGTAAAGCCAAATAGCTTATCTTCCACATCGGACAGTTCTTCAGGAGAGTTCCAACCGGTATCATCGACAACTTCTACCGCTTTAATCGCGACCTGCAATAAAACAAAGCGACCTATATCATGTAACAAACCACTCATATAGGCCAGATCAGGGTCAACCTTGAATCCCACTGTATGCTCAGCCAAGAAACGGCTAAACCGCGCGGTTTCTACAGAATGTCTCCATCCACCTTTATGACCCGGTTTAGTGGGTTCAAACACCTCGGTTTTAATCAGCGAATTCATCAGTTTGAGAGTATTAAAAACACCCATTCGCTCAAGTGCCTGTTCGATATTGTATTCAGGTTTAAGAGCCCCTGAAGCAGAAGCATGAGCAGCAGTCAGTAATTTTGCGGCCAATGGGGGGTCTTGCTCAGCAAGCTCAGCCACTTTGGAATAAAAACCGACAGAATCCTGGCTTAACTGCTTCAGCTCATGGGCTACAGAGGGTAATAAAGGCAGACTATCTATCCTGTTCTTAACAAACTCCAGGGTTGAGATTCTTTTGCTTAGTTCATCCACAATGACTTCCTCTAATCTTCGGAGCACTCAGCTATGTGTAAGAAACCATTCCAGATAATCCATTGTAATAACAGTATATACGTGGCTATCGGCAGTTAAGATCAATACCCTAGCCATAATGGTTACAATGCACTAAAAAAAACAATTTATAGGGCGTCGGGTAAAATCAAACCATGGTTCTGCAAAACATCCTCACCAAACCAAGCCAGATTCTCATGCAACAACACGACTTCGCCCACAATGATCAACGCTGGAGCGGGCAACTGCGCCTTGCTCTGAAGTTCAGACAAGCTATCCAAAGTGCCGGTGAGAACCTTCTGTTCAGCCCTGGTGCCATTAGAAACTATCGCGGCTGGTGTCTCTGCAGGTTTACCATGAGCGATCAGTTGTTCGCAGAGTTCCGCCAGAGTATG
>JAGPUU010000016.1 GCA_018067325.1 Amphritea sp. | reverse complement strand
GATACTCTTTATCGTTGAGCTTAGCTTGCTCAGCACTGACCTTCTGATCCAGTGGTACCACCTGATCATTGATCAGACGCTCTTGCTGGTCGTGGGTCTGCTTACTCTGAGTCAGTTTTTCACTTTCCTGCCGGAAGGCTTGAACCGCCCCCTCCATCTGCACTTTAAGGGTCTGTTCTGACTGCTGTTTGTCATTGTATGCCTGCTGATTGCTACCCAGCTGCTTCTGGTCATTCTGCAGTAACGTAAATGGGGTTCGCAGTTGTTCCGCCGGTTCACTCTGCTGTAAGCGCAGCAGATCCGGTTGTGCCAGGGTTTGCTGTTCTTTAACTTTTTGTAAGCGCTCAGTGTTAGCGGCTACCTCTTGTAACCCGCGCTCTTGCTGTTGCCACCAGCTTAGATGGGCACTGGAAGCTGTAACTTTGGCCTTATGTTCAGTCTGTTGCTGTTGAAGCTGGGTTAACTCTTCCTGGAGTAACTGTTTAGCCTCATCAGTGAGCAGTTGCACACCTTTGGCCTGAGAGTTCAGCTCTGCCAGCTTTTGCTTAGCCTCAGCAAAGTGCAGGTGCACCCGCTCAGAGATCTGCCCATAGATCTCGGTGCCGGTTAGCTCTTCTAACAACTCTGCTCGCTCGGCTTCTTTTGCATTCAGAAAAGCGGCAAACTCCCCCTGGGAGAGCAGCATCGATTTGGTAAAACGGGAGAAATCCAGACCGGTGATACGTTCAATCGTCTCGTTTTTTTGCTTTATCTGGGTCGCCAGCACATTGCCCGTAGCGACTTCAGCCAGTTCGACATCCGCCTGTTGCAGATTACCATCGGCCTTACCTCGGGAACGCCGCATGCTCCAGTGGGCACGATAGGCTTTGCCTTTCACTTCAAACTGCACTTCAGCGGAGCACTCGGCGGTGCCCCGGGTCATAATCTCATTGGTTGACGCCGAGATCTGGCCTAAACGGGGCGTCTGATGGTATAGCGCCAGACAGATCGCATCGAGCAGGGTGGTTTTGCCCGCCCCGGTCGGCCCGGTAATCGCAAACAGGCCGTTATCCACAAAGGGCGATTGAGTGAAGTCGATCTTCCACTCGCCTTTCAGAGAGTTCAGGTTTTTGAACTGCAGGCTTAATATCTTCATGCGCCCTGCTCCGGATTCTCAACTTCCGACAGTATCTGTTTAAACTGCTGCTTTATTCTGCCTAATCGCAACGTTTCTATTTCACCTTCAAAGCTCTCCAGTTCCAGCCGTTTAGCAAAGACATCATCGGGTGTTAACTCCGCCAGGGTTTCACGCGCCGTCTGGGTTAACGATTGCTTAGCGGTGTTACGTGAGCGCCGCAGCTGTAATACTTCAAAGGAAGGAATGACTGTCTGCTCTAGGGTCTGCTCGACGCTCAAACCTTCGATCAGTGTCTGGATACGTTGGGGTAGATCCGCAAGATAGTCCTGCAGTTCAACCTCTATACAGAGCCAAACCGGCTTAGTCTGCGGCGCACTTTCATTGGTCTCAGCGTCAAACGCTTTCAGCTGAGATTCGATGCTACTGAGGTCACCTTTGATGACAGCCATCGGCTGAAACCGTGGCACTTCAAGGGGAGAAATAGCCACCCGATCAGCCTGATCAAACTCCACTATCACCACCTGCTTTGTGGTTTTAAGTTCATCGAAGCTCAGTGGAATGGGCGAGCCGCTATAACGGATATGCTCTGATTTGGCGACAACCTGTGGCCTGTGGATATGTCCCAGAGCAATATAGTCAGCCGGGGGGAACCCATCCGCCGCAAAACCATCCAGGCTACCGATATAGATATCGCGTACGGAGTCTGACTGACTCACGCCCAAAGCCGTTAGATGGCCGGTAGCGATGATAGGAACATTCAATTGTTTCTCTTCTCTGACAGCCAGCGCTGCCTGATACAGCTGATGATAATGCTGCTTAATCGCCTCGCCTAATGCCTGTCGCTTTTCAAGGCCCGATTCGCCGGCACGACTCTGTATAACATCACGGGGGCGGATAAAGGGAATCGCACAGAGAATAGCGCCGGTTTCACCCGTACTGTTTTTTAGCTCAATAATTTGATTATGGGGCGGTGTAGATCTGGCAGTGTCGTCTGTTACTTCGGCGGCAATGACACTCGGGACAACGTTAGCGACGACATGAGTATTAAGACAGGCCACCAGCTGTTTTGATTCATTCAGGGTCGATACTGAATCGTGATTACCACCCAAGACCACCAGCGTGCAATTCAACTGGCTGATGGCGACGATGAACTGGTTATACATCTCCCGTGCATAGCTCGGAGGCGTGCCAGTATCAAAGATATCGCCCGCGACGATGACAGCATCGATATCATGGGCAGCAACCTGCTCCAGCAACCAGGCAAGAAATGCCTGATGTTCAGCTTTGCGACTTTTGGTAAAAAAACTCTGACCCAGATGCCAGTCAGACGTATGTAGGAGTTTCATTCAGATCGTCCGTAACCATAAAAATACAGCTAGACTATCACAATGATCACTCCCACTTGATCGATTTCTACCTTAAAATAACAACCTGATGCTAAATGATACAACCACCAAAGATT
>JAGPUU010000003.1 GCA_018067325.1 Amphritea sp. | reverse complement strand
GGGCTGATTCGAATTATCTCCGATGCGGTTGTCGCTTTGACCCAAAAATACCATGGCCTGATTTGGGGTGAGCACGGTAAGGGGGTTCGTTCTGAATATGCGCCGGCCTTTTTCGGGGAGCTCTATCCTCAATTACAACGTATTAAAGGGACCTTTGATCCCCGAAATCAGCTGAATCCCGGTAAAATCTGTACCCCCATGATTGACGGCGCTGAGCTGCTAAAAATTGATGAAGTGCCTACGCGAGGCCAGCATGACCGTCAGATTCCGGCGCCCGCCCGGGATGAGTATAAGCAGGCGATGTTCTGTAATGGTAATGGCGGCTGTTATAACTTTGACCCGAATGATGCGATGTGTCCTTCCTGGAAAGCAACCCGGGAGCGTAAACATTCACCTAAAGGCCGTGCTTCTCTGGTACGGGAGTGGTTGAGGTTGATGTCTTTGCAAGGAGTTGATGTTGTTGCCGAAGGCCGTAAAGCCCGTTATGGCTCTTTCATCAGCACTCTGCCTGAAAGGATTAAAAATAGCTGGAGTAAAAAACAGGGCCAGTATGACTTCAATCATGAAGTTCACGAGGCGATGATGGGCTGTTTGGCTTGTAAGTCCTGTGTCGCTCAGTGTCCAATTAAAGTCAATGTTCCAGATTTTCGTTCCCGTTTCCTGGAAGCTTACTACAGTCGTTATTTACGGCCGATGAAAGATTATATGGTTGGCGGCCTGGAGTATATGATCCCTTACCTGGCTCGCTTTCCGGCGCCGTATAACTGGATGATGAATAACCGCCTTATTAAGTCGGTATTTAAGCGCTGGGTAGGTATGATCGATAGCCCGCCTATCTGCACTAACAGTCTAAAACAGGGAATGGATGAGCGTAATGTAAAATTTGCCAGCCCGGAAGAACTCTCATCGATTGCTCCGGATCAGCGTGAACGTTCAGTTATCATCGTTCAGGATGCTTTTACCAGTTACTTTGAAACCCAGCTGGTGCTGGATGTTATCGAGTTGTTACAACGTACCGGTTTCAATGTGCTGATAGCGCCGTTTAAACCTAACGGTAAACCTTTGCATGTGCATGGCTTCAAAGGTGCTTTTAATAAAGCTGCCGATGCTAATACGCGGATGTTGCAGGAGTTTACCAGCAGTGGAATTCCACTGATTGGTATCGATCCATCCATGACCCTGACTTACCGTCAGGAGTATGTTGATGATGGAACACGCCTGAAAATAGAGGTTCAGCTATTACAGGAGTGGCTGGTTAAGCATTGTGACCTGCTTAGCTCTAAAGCTGCAGGATTACCGCAGCAGAGCTATAAGCTCATGGCGCATTGTTCTGAGAAGACGTCTGCAGCAGCCTCTATGGCCGATTGGAAAACGATCTATCAATCATTAGGTCAGACTCTTGATCTTCAGGCGACGGGCTGTTGCGGTATGGCAGGGACCTATGGCCATGAAACCGAGCATTACGACACGTCTAGGAAGATCTATGATCTGAGCTGGGCTGAAGTGGTGGCTGATCCAGCTAATGAGGGCAGGTTGGTTGCTAGCGGCTATTCCTGTCGTAGCCAGGTTAAGCGGTTGGATGAGAAGCAGATTCCACATCCCGCTCAGGTATTGCTCGGCCTTTTACAAACAAGAACATAAAGAAAGCTCTGGAGTCAGGCCTTAACAGGCTTTCTCAAAATCTTAGAGTTCAAAAAACCGAAATATTAATCAGTATTTCGGTTTTTTTCTTTTTGGGCTTCTAAATAATGTCGATCCATCTCGCCATATTGACGCTCGTACGACTGTGGGTCTGAACGCCATAGCCTGAAGAGTTTACGGTCATTACTGGCCATGGGTGGCGGGCTGAGTTTTCGACGTTGCAGTGCCTGCCAGGTAACAGGTATAAAGACCACGGCAATAAATAGGATGACAATAATTAGTTTGTATTCTTCAAACACTGGTTGCAGTCTCTTATATGTATTTTGTATATATTAACCTTTAGTTGCTTAAAATTCTGCGGAAAAACACTATGACCCATACCGATGGCAAAACAGTCGATAGAGCAGCAATCTGGAATACTCGTTACCAGAATAAATCAGCAGCGGCTGGCCAGTTATCAGATGAATTACAGGAAAAATTAGATCAGTTGCCGATCGGTAGAACCCTTGATCTGGCATGTGGTGATGGAGCAGCCGCTCTACAGCTTGCTGCTTCAGGTCATCAAGTTGTAGCGGTTGATTTTGCCAAAGAGGGGCTGAAACGTCTGCAGGTCTTTGCCGCAGAAGAGGGGAGAGTTATTGATACCCATCAGTTAGATCTTAGTGTCACTGGATCTCTGTCAGCACTGGGCTGTTTTGATAATATCGTTATTCTGCGCTATCTCCCTGACCTTTCGCTATTGCAGCAACTTCCAGCACTAATTGAACCTTCAGGTAGATTATTTATCTCCACCTTTAATTTGGAACATCACCGTCAAACTGGATTTTCGCAGCGATTCTGTTTGAAGCCCCGTATGTTATGCGATAGTTTTCCTCAGCTTAAGCTGGTCGAGTACGAAAACGGGGCAGAAGAAGGGAGGCCGTTGGATAATTATCTTTTCCAGAAATAGCTTCCATGTAAAAAAACCTTCGTTCTATAGTGCAAGTGCAAAAAAGTTTTATATCAGCGATGATAGTCTGAAGTGATTCAGTTACCTGTTAAATGTATAACAGTTCAATTTAAGGAGCCTCCTAGTGGATGATTTATTACCTGAACTCTGTGACCAGTTTCCCGATCTGGTACAGGTTGTAGAACCGATGTTTGGCAATTTTGGTGGGCGAGAGCGCTTTGGTGGCGAGATCGTTACGTTGAAAGCGTTTGAAGATAACTCACTGGTTCGTGAACAGGTCGCTCTACCTGGTGAAGGTCGAGTGCTTGTGGTTGACGGTGGCGGTTCTATGCGCAAAGCGATGCTTGGCGATATGCTGGCTGAAAAGGCATCACTCAACGGCTGGTCTGGAATAATTATTTATGGTGCTATTCGTGATGTAAATGCGATCAGCGATATTGATCTGGGTGTTCAGGCGTTGGGGACGCACCCGATGAAAACTGAGAAAAAAGGTCTGGGTGAATTGAATCTCGATCTAACCTTTGGTGGTGTAACCTTTAAGCCCGGGCAGTACGTTTACGCTGACAATAATGGCATTCTGATCTCTCCTGAAAAGCTCGAATTAAGTTAAGAAAGGCATTGAGTCTTCAAACTTATTTTCAATAAAAGATCATTAAAAAAACCTCTGT
>JAGPUU010000001.1 GCA_018067325.1 Amphritea sp. | reverse complement strand
GCAGAGTCCAGTCGCTTTTATATAGGCCCGATCGCTCTACCTGAGCCAACCGCTGAAGAACCCTCAGAACCGGATGAGCCGTCTACTCTGTTATTTGGTTTGAATCGTCTCAGCATTGCCAACTTTAGCTGGCAGGCCCGGTTGAAAGAGGGCAATTATCAGCTGACTATCGACCTGGGTAATCTGGATACCTTTTATATGTGGCAAGAGGAGGCGATCACTAATCTCACGCTTAACGGTGCGATTAATGGTGCTCCCTTTAGCTTGGATACACAGGCTCAGCCGCTGACAGAAGCGAAGCGCTCTGAGTTACATATTAAACTCGATCATCTGCCTATCCATTCCTTTACCGCTCCCTTTGTACCTGGGTTGCGAGCGACACTCACCACCGATTTGAAATTTACAGCGATGATGGGAGAGAAAATTACCATTACTCAAGGTGGCGAATTTCGGGTAGATGATTTTAGCTGGAAACAGCCCGATCTTAATGTGGGTCAGCAATCACTTACATGGAAAGGTAAGACAGATGTGACTCTGCGCTCAGGAAAGCCTGAATCAGTGGCTTTGGATGGGGTGTTGAATATGGCAGGGCTCGAGCTTTCTGCCGAGGCAATGTCGGTGAAGATGAAAGCGGGCAATTGGCAGGGCGCTACTGGATTAGCTTTTAATGAGTCAGGTCTGGATAAGGTCGACGTTAAGGGCCAGCTGACTGCGGATGGATTGATCTATCAGCAACCTGAACGGATGCAGGCAAGTGTCGCGAGTACCGATTGGCAAGGTGCGGTCTCCCTGCTGCTACAGCAACAACCGCTGGTAATTAACAGCGACGAAGGTGAGCTCTCTCTCTCGCAGGTGGAAGTTAAGGCATTACAGAATGATCAGGTGCTGCTGACGCTGGCCGCTGCCCATCTGAAAGCTATCAAGCTCGCACTGCCACAAGAAGTCAGTGTTGGTGGGCTGAAGGGGAACGGTCTGATGGTTGCTCCTGCGGTGGATAATACTCTGGCGCAGTTGAATCTGGATATCACGAATACCCGTTTTCAGTTTGGTAAAGCGCTGACGATTGAACGGGTTGAGCTACAGAATCTGCTAGTTCAGGAGCAGCTGAGTGGGGATAAGAAACCGGTCAATGTCGAGCGTTTGCAGGCCGGATTAAACAGCTTGAGTGAAACGGAAGCTGAGGTCGTTGCATCGCCTAGTGACGCGCCGCCATCAGAGCCCGCCTTGCGGGTTCAGGTGAATGAGCTGGTGGTGAATGGCGAGAGTAAAGTAATGTTTACCGATAACAGTACCGAGCCTGCCTTTAACAGCGAAATTCAAATTAATAAAGCTCAGTTATTAGGGCTGGATAGCGCAAGCAAGACCCCCGCAAAATTTGGGCTGGGTCTCAAATTGAATGGTTTTACGACGCTTGATCTGACGGGTGATACTAATCTGGCCGGTGGTGGAGAGAAAGCCAGCTGGAAGGGTCAGCTTAAGCAGCTTGAGATGCCTCGTTTGAGCCCCTATAGCATCCAGTACACCGGCTATTATCTGCAGAATGGGCAGATGGAATTAAATAGCTCAGGTGAGCTGAATGCCGGCAAAATTAAGGGCAAAAACGAGATTAAGATACATCGACTGGAGGTTGAGCCGGCTGATCAGGAGCAGATGGCAAAATTCAGTAAAAAGCTGTCAATGCCTCTGGGTACTGCTATCTCAGTTCTACAGGATGGCGATGATAATATCGATCTGGATGTGCCTATTAGCGGTTCTTTAGAAGATCCCAATTTTGGTTTGCAGAGTGTTGTGCAGCGATTGGCAGGAAAAGGGCTTAAAAAAGCGGCATTCAGTATCCTGACAAAGTCGCTGGAGCCCTACAGTACGCTGATTAGTCTGGTGATAGGTGCCGCTACCGACGGTAGTTTCATCCGTTTAGATCCGATCGCTTTTGCCCCAGGTAGCACTGAGCTTGACGCCCATGGGCAGGGATATCTGACTAAAATTGAGTCAATGCTGAATGAGCGTAAAGGGATGCGTCTGAATATTTGTGGTCAGGTGGTACAGCAAGATCAGCTGCTGCTCAGAGCGGAGCTGGAAGCACAAAATAAGAAACGAGAAAAGCCACTGACCGCTGACAAATTGATGGAGCAGGAAAAAGCGCGCCTGATCGAACTTGCACAGCAGCGTTCTGATCGGGTGAAGCAGCAGCTGATAAAGAAAATAAAGGGTGAACGCCTATTCACCTGCTTTCCAGTACCTGCGTTGGAAGACCCTAAGGCTCTACCGAGCGTAACGCTTGGCTTATAGTTATGAGGAAGGAACTTATTCGCACCTTCCTCAGTTTTGTCGTAGCTGTTGGTAACCACTGCGTCGCCGGCTGATCAGGGTGCCCAGTGTAAAGACTGCGCAGCCGGTCAGAGGGAGAAGTACCCAAATGGATGGATGCAGGATGAGCGGTAAGTTAAGCAACCGATAACTGATCAGCCCGGTCACTATCTCTGCCAGTACCGCCGCCATCGCTCCACTGGCAAAACCTAGTAGGGCAAATTCCAGTAGATCTAACCGTCGCGTCTGTCCCGGCGTGCTGCCTAACACTTGTAATAACGCATTTTCGTGACGCCGTTGTTCCAGTTCCTGATATAGCAGTAGTTGCACTAAGAGTAAGCCGGCGCAGAGTGTGAGCCCCAGAATCAGTGTTGATGCTTGAATCAGGCGAGTAATGAGTTCGCTGGCCTGATCGATCCACTGACTGACATCGATCAGGGTGAGAGCGGGGAACTGTTTAAGTAGTTCACGGCTTAGTTCAGCTTGTTCGCCAGAAAGCTTGAAGCTGGTGATATAGGTTTGTGGATACTGCTCCATCGCTTTAGGGCTGAAAATCAGATAGAAATTGGGCCTGAATGAGCGCCACTCTACCTGCCGTATATTACTCACGGTTGCACTGAGTTTTTGTCCTGCTATTTCAAAACCGACGGTATCACCCAGTTTCAGCCCTAGGCTTTCAGCCAGCTCCTGCTCAACTGAAATCAGGTTATCCGGGGTGTCCGTTGGCCACCACTTTCCTGCAATTACCTGGTTATGCTTCGGTGCCTGAGCTGCCCAGCTAAGATTCAGTTCTCGTCTCAGTGAGTTATGTTGCAACTGTTCTGGGGTCAGAACATCGGCGGGTAGCTGGTCGTTAATCAAGGTGATACGACCACGAATCATGGGGTAAAGATTGGGTGACAGACCGGCTTGCTGGAGGAACTCGCTCAAAGGCTTAAGTTCCCAAGGTTGAATGTTGATAACAAACTGATTCGGGGTGTCTTGAGGGATCTGCTCGCGCCAGCGGTTTACCAGTTCTGTCTGGCTGAGTAGAAGGCTGCTTAACAGCGCCAGTAACAGGCTCATAATTCCCAGTTGAATGCGGTGCCACTGGCGTTGCTGGCGTATCCGGAAACCCAGTAAACGCCCCAGACGTGAATAGCGGGCTAAGAAGCGCCCTGCCGGTGGCAGAAAAAGACTGGCAAAGACACCGGCCACCAGAATAGTGCCCACGGTTAATAGAATAGCAACCAGAGCATTGATTGCAGATCCGAGATAAAACGCGATGACCGCGCCGGTCAGAAGCAATATGGTCAGCCGGGCAGGCCAGCTTAGGCCTTGATGGCTGAGTTGGTCTCTGCGCAGTAACCCCATAACGGGTATTCGGCTGATCTGTAGTAATGGTGAAAAGCCGATCACCAACAGCAGCGCCAGGCTGAGTAATGGGCCGACGACAGACAGACGATAATCCGGAGCAGGCAGACCTGCAGGCAGGATAGTTTGTAGTAGTGACCCTGTAAGTTGTAGCAGGATGACACTGATGAGTGAGCCTAGTATTGCCGCTAAACTCCAGCCGAGTATGAGTTTGATCAGATAGAGATGCAGTACCTGCTTTGGCTTTAGCCCCAAGCACTTTAACAGCGCGCTTCGTCGGTATTGAGCGCTGCTGTAACGGCGCAGACTCAGGGTGATCAGCAGGCCACATAAAAGTAATCCAAACAGAGAGGTCATTCGCAGGAAGCTTGAGGCATTTGTTAGCGCGCCCGCCGCCATCGGCTGGTCTGCATAAACGGACCAAAGGCGTTGCTGAGGCGTCAAGTCTTCACTGAGCTGAGCTGCATACTTTCTTATCTCTGACTCAGCTCCGCTGAATAGGGTGCGATAGCCGATTCGGCTGCCGGGTTGAACCACCCGGGTTGCCTCCAAATCCTGGCGATTGATCAGCAGTTGCGGGCTAAAGCTGCGAAATCCGTTACCTCGATCCGGTGAACTAATAATGGCAGCGGTGATTTTGAAGCTGGAATAACCCAGGCTGATGGTTGTGCCAACCTCCACACCCATGCGCTGTAATAGCTGTTGCTCAGCCCAGGCGGTACCTGGCCGGGGAATTGGGGTCGATTGTGGGGGATCGGTCCGCAGCTCTCCGCGCAGAGGGTAGGGGGCTTCTACCGCTCTGATTGAACTGAGTAATATCTGTTCCTCAGTACTCAGCATAGAGGAAAACTGAACTACCTTAGTGTGCTGCAGTTTGAGTGCATCCGCCGCGGCTATGTCGTCTTGAGAAACTGGTTTGCTGTCGCTGAGGCTTAGGTCGGCTCCCAACACGGAAGCGCTTTGGCGACTAAGTCCATTTTCTAACTGATTACCCAGCAATGTGAGGAAAGTCGCGAGTGTGGTCGCCAGTAACAGGGCTAGCAATAATGCGCGCCACTCGAAGGTTCGCAGATCTGATCGACTCTGCTTCAGCGCCAAATTGATGAGTTGCTTCGGTCTCATCTTAGAGCTCCAGTAATTGACCGTTATGTAGCTGCAGACGGCGCTGACACCGCTGTGCCAGAGAGGCATCATGAGTGATCAGAATCAGGGTGGTATTGAGCTGCTGATTGAGCTCAAAGAGTTGATCAATGATCTCTGTGCCGGTCTTATCATCGAGATTGCCGGTCGGTTCATCAGCGAATAGTAAGCTGGGTTCAGTGGCAAAGGCCCGCGCGATAGCGACTCGTTGCTGCTCTCCGCCAGACATCTGTGCTGGCGTATGCTGGTGGCGCTGTTCTAATCCAACGCGATTAAGCCAGTATCCTGCTTGCTTCAGCGGTTCAGGATGCCCCTGAATTTCCAGTGCAAGCTGGACATTATCCAGCGCGGTTAGCTCGGGCAATAACTGGAATGACTGAAAGACAAAACTGATGTGATTTGAACGCAGCTCTGCCCGTGACTCCTCATCCAGCCCGGTCAGTGGCTGGCCTAGCAGTTCGATGCTGCCCTGACTCGGTTCATCCAGACCCGCCAATATACTCAGTAGGGTTGATTTACCCGCACCGGAAGGGCCAATGATCGCGATACTCTCGCCCGCATCGGCGTGGATGCTGATATTATTAAAGATATTCAGTCCGCCGTGATCGCCGGGGAAGGTTTTATTTAGTCCGGTGGCGATAAGAACAGCATTGGATTCAGGAGTCTGCATGTCGAATATACTTGGGGTCTGGTTATTACTTCTGTCTAGCTTAGCATGGAGTAGTTCCATTTTAGTGATGGGCGACAGCCTTTCTGCTGCTTATGGAATGCCTCAACAACAGGGCTGGGTTGCGTTACTTGATCAGAAGTTAGTGAAAAATGGTTTTAGTTACGAAGTCATCAACGCCAGTATTAGCGGGGAAACCACACACGGTGGTCTTACGCGTTTGCCTGGGGCGTTGGATCAGTATAAACCGGAGTTGGTGGTGCTCGAACTGGGTGCTAATGATGGCTTGCGTGGTGCGCCCCTGGCGTTGATCGAGCGGAATCTGACCCGTTTGATCACGCAGGCCCGTTCTGCGGGGGCTCAGGTGTTACTGCTGGAGATGCGGATTCCACCTAATTATGGTCCCCGCTACAGTGATGGCTTTACCGCGTTGTTTGAGAAAGTAGCGCAGATGCAGGATGTACCGATG
>JAGPUU010000437.1 GCA_018067325.1 Amphritea sp. | reverse complement strand
ACGACGTTCTGAAAGCGTCTGATTGGTTTCAAATGAACCCGTGCTGTCAGTAAAGCCATCGACGTTGATAACCGTTTTATCAAACTTCATCAGCACCTTAGTAACCGAATCAAGTACCGGATAGAAACCCCGATCAACATTGTAAGATCCTGTAGGGAAAGTCACACCTGGCATGATCAGACGAATAGAATCACCCACCCGCTCAACACGAACACCAGTACCTTCAAGCTCCTGACGTAATAACATCTCCTGCTGGTCCATGTAATAGCCTATGCCACCACCAATAGCACCTCCCACCAGAGCACCAGCAATTGCGCCTTTGGTCCTGTTACCTTTTCCTGCCACGGCATTTCCTAGCACGGCACCGGCAATCACACCAATTCCGGCGCCCTTAGTAGCATTCCCGGTTTTAGATTCCTGAGTGTATGGATCCAGGGTCTGACATCCTGCCAACGCCATAACACCGGCTAAGACAATTATTTTTTTCATTACTGCTCCTTGGGGATCTATGAGAAATTTCCGCTTCGCTAAGGAAAGCTGTCAATAAGCCCCTATCTTAGCTAACCTGTCTCAGGGCCACATTAGTAGTTTTATAACAGACTAAGTTCCCCTAGTAATCAACTTAGAAGGGGGAATTATTTCATTTTAAGCTGAATATCACCTGAGCGGGGTATTTTTACCCATATAGATCTAGCCTCAGGATACAACACCTTATAGAATCTCATCTTAATAAAAAGGTATTACCTTTGTATTGCGATCTTATTATTCAGTCCCGAGGATAATCACTTGTCTCAGCTTCCTGTCATTGTGGGTTTCGGCGGTATCAGCCCAGCCGGACGCAGTTCATTTCACCATGGCTATCGGCGCCTGATTCTGGACAAGCTAGAAGATTCAGAACGCACCGAGACACTCCTCGACCTAGCCACCCTCATGGGACTCGCCAGTTTCAAAGACAATAGTTTCATCGATCAAAATGGCGATACCACTTCGGTCAGCGACCTACTGGAAGCGATCCGACCACAGATTTGTAATAGCACATTGATCCGCCGTATAGAAAAAGAATGTTTCGATATTCATAAGGTGACCTTTAACAAACCGGCAAAGGTTAATACTGAAGAACCTATTAGCTTTACTCTTCGCACACGACACCTACCACTAAACACTCCAGAGAACTGGGAGCTAAAGCCACTCTCTGCAACTCAAGTAGAGGTCACACTTAAAGGCGACCTGGACGTAATCTTCCCTGATTTCCAGGAAGCAAAAGTGCAGTCGGCAGGGCAACTACCCACCGGCTTTAAGCCAGGCAAACTTTATCAATCCCGGAATCACCCTCGCAACCTTCAGATGACAGTATTTTCAGCATCCGATGCTGTGCAATCATCCGGTATTCCCTGGGATAAAATTGCTGACAGCGTACGTCCTGATCAGATCGGTGTGTATGCCAGTAACTCAATCGGTCAGCTGGACGACTTTGGTTTTGGTGGACTAACGAAATATCCATCAATAGGTAAACGCACCACGTCAAAGCAGATGCCACTTGGCTATGCACAGATGCCAGCGGACTTTGTTAACGCTTATATTCTCGGTAGTGTCGGTGTAACCGGAGGAGCATTAGGCGCCTGTGCCACCTACCTCTACAACCTGCGTAGCGCGGTTAACGACATCCGCTCCGGCCGCCGCAAAGTGGTATTGGTTGGCGGTAGTGATGCTCCCGTGACACCTGAGATTATCGAAGGATTCCGCTCCATGGGCGCACTAGCAGAGAATAAAGACCTGCTGGCGCTGGATGGCCTGAGCGAACTAAGTGCCGATGATTATCGCAAGGTCTGCCGTCCATTTGGTAATAACTGCGGCTTCACTATCGCCGAGTCTTCTCAGTTCACTCTATTAATGAGTGACGATCTGGCCCTTGAACTGGGTGCTGATATTTACGGTGCGGTTCCAGAAGTCTTCGTCAATGCTGACGGCCATAAGAAATCTATTTCAGCGCCGGGTATCGGTAACTACATCACCCTGGGAAAAGCCGCTGCACTGGTTAGAAGCATGCTGGGAGAAACATCGTTACAGCAGCGAAGCTTTGTACAGGCTCACGGTACCAGTACACCGCAAAATCGTGTCACCGAATCACATGTCATTAATCAGACAGCCAAAGCTTTTGGCATACAAGATTGGAACGTAGCCGCACTCAAGTGTTTCCTCGGCCATTCCCAGGGAACCGCCGGTGGTGACCAACTCAACTTGTCGATGGGTATATGGAAGTATGGTTACATCCCAGGCATTCTCACCACCACAGAGTTTGCCAGTGATATTCACGCCAGTAATCTACAACTGAATAATCAGCATACAGAGGTAGGAACTCAGGGCATGGACTCTGTCATTCTAAACTCTAAAGGCTTTGGCGGAAATAACGCCAGCGCAGTCGTACTAGCCCCCCATATCACCCGGCAGATGCTGCTAAAGCGCCATGGTCAGGCCGCTATCGATCGCTATCAAGATAAGCTTGAAATTACTCGTGAAACTGCAGCTGCATACGACCAGGACAGCATTAAAGGCCTGACCCGACCGATCTATCTGTATGACCATAATGTACTCGCAGGTGAAGATCTTGATATCAGCGACCAGGAAATAAAGCTACCAGGCTACAGTCAGTCAGTCAGCCTTGATGTCAGTAACCCATATGAAGATATGAACTAATTGTTCATTTAGACCCCAACTAAGATCTTAATTAAGAGCCTAAGATAACAGGAATCGATATGTTCAGAGTGTTAACCGCTACGCTAATAGCCCTAACCCTGACAGGATGCATGGATAGCATCACTCAGCTGCCAGAGCCCACTGACAAAAGTTACTACACGGTAGATCTGAAAGACTTCAGCTACTGCCAGGGTAACGACCAAGACTGTATGAACCTAAGCTCTATTAGCACAGGCCACTCATACTTTGGCGCAATCGAAGAGGTTTACGGTCAGAAACTCACAGGGCCGAACTATCGCGGCAATCTGTTACGCATGCTGCTTAAACCAAAAAACGCAGAGTACCCGGTTGAAAAAACCAGTAAAGATGGGCGTTACTACAAAGTCCCTGCTAACAAATATACCGATACTGTCTGGAATACCCTCAATCGCATTGATACATCCCTCTACAGCCCTAAAAACTTAGACGACTGAACCGAAGTCACCTCAATCACTTCTGCCAGTGGCTGTTGTCGAATTTTCGCAACAGCCGCAGCAACTTCAGCGATACGTTCGGGATAATTAACCTGCCCTTGGTAGCCCTGCAACGGCATATCAGGGCTGTCTGTTTCCAGCACGAAGCTTTCCAGGGGCAACTCAGCCACCAGCCTTCTGAGCTTCGTGGCTCGCTCATAAGTCACCGAACCACCAATACCCAGCTTGAACCCCAATTTAAGATATTCTCTAGCCTGCTGTTCACTGCCTGAAAAAGCATGTACCAGCCCAGCTCTCTCTAGTTTCAACTGGCGTAACTGCTTAAGCAATGGGTCATGGGCTTTTCGAACATGCAGCAGGACCGGTTTCTGATACTCCTTTGCCAATGTTAACTGAGGAATCAGCACCGCCATCTGCTGCTGCAAGTTTGCATCAGGAATAAACAGATCAAGCCCGATCTCTCCCACCGCTACTATTTGATTATTTCCCTTTAGCTTTGAGGCTAACAAGGCGATATCAGCTGCATGTTCCCCCTTCAGAAAACAAGGATGCAGTCCTAACGCAGGATAGAACCCAGCGTGCTCAGAACACAGATTAAGAACCGCATCCCAGTTATCTGCGCTAACACCAGGCACAACAAACTTTGCAACTCCGGCTTTGTGAGCGCGTTCCAGCACAGCATCTATATCAACGGACAGTTCAGGAAAGTCCAAATGACAGTGAGTATCGATTAGTTTCATAGAAGCAGTATAAACAGATTGCGATTCAGGTGCTCATGTCCAACAGGGTATAACGTATATCCTGACATCGCCGCTCCTGCGCACCCATGCGCCTGCGGCATACCGTACATCCTGTACATAAAAAAGCCAGTATTGAGAGCGAACTCAGTACCGGCTTTATAGAGCAAAGAGAGAATCAGTGTTCGCGAGTTGCGCGGAACTGCATATCCGGCCAGCGCTCTTCGGTCAGACTCAGATTAACACGGGTCGGCGCCAGGTAGGTCAGCAGACCGCCGCCATCCAAAGCCAGATT
>JAGPUU010000435.1 GCA_018067325.1 Amphritea sp. | reverse complement strand
AATAGAAAAACCCGCCGTAGCGGGTTTAGTGCAGAGTAGCTGGATACCGCAGCTCTGATGGGTGCTCTGGTTATCTCACGACTTTATATGAGCTACCTTTTTAACAGGCTGGTTAGCTTAAAGCCTGCGTCTTCAATCTGTTCCTGGGTTGGCGACATACCTGCAAAAATCAACTTACGACCCGCCATATGATCTGCAGGGCGATTAACCGTATGAATCGCAATTAGCTTTTCATCACGGAAGAAGAACAGTGAAAACTTGTCCTCTTCCTGGCTGCCACGCTGATAGAAGTGGGTATAGCCGTCATGGATGCCTACCATCTGTAGCTTGATATCGTACTGATCGGACCAGAACCACGGCACAGAGTGATACTTGGCTTCCTGGCCTGTAATCACCAAAGCGATTACTTTAGCCTGATCAACCGCATTCTGTACCGATTCAAGACGGATCTCGGTGCCAGTGAATGGGTTCTTATACTTGGCAGAGTCTCCTGCAGCAAAGATGTCCCGATCGTTGGTGCGGCATTGAGCGTCGACAATGACGCCATCATGACAAAGCAGTTTGGCTTCTACCGCGAGTTCGGTATCAGCAGTAACGCCAATGCCCGCCAATACCAATTGAGCAGGGAGTAGAGTGCCGTCTTTAAGGCGGACCGCTTCAACGTTACCGCTGTCATCGCCAGAGATATGATCAACCTGTGCGTCAAAGCGAATATCTACACCATGCTGGTGGTGGATATCGAGCATATATTGAGACAGTTCAGCGGTGACGTTATTTGCCAGAATACGTTGGCCCCGGACTAGAACAGTAACCTTTTTCCCTAACTTTGCAGCCGTGGCAGCAAACTCTAGTGCGATGAAGCCGCCACCGATAATAACGGTTTCTTCGGTCTGATTGAGGTGATCCTGGATGTAGCGAATATCATCAAGGCTTTTGATATAGCCGACACCATTCAGCTTAGAGCCCGGTAGATCAAGTTGCCTTAGTTTAGCGCCGGTAGCGATAATCAGCTTCTCGTAACAAAGCGTTTCGTTATTATCTAATCTAACCTGTTTTTCAGTGCGACTGATCGACACTACGCGGTGACCAAGTTTCAGGTCTATATTGTGATCATCGTAGTAAGTCTGAGTGCGAAATAGCAGGGCGTCTTCACCGGTATCGTTAAGCAGGTGGCTTTTCGATAGAGGAGGGCGTTGATAGGGTAGATGCCCTTCGCCATCAACCAGTGTAATAACGCCTTCGTAGCCAGCGCGCCGTAGTGAGTCGGCTGATTGATAACCAGCGTGACCACCGCCAATAATGACGACGCCGCTCATTACTCCTGCTCCTCAGGCATATGGATAACAATACCGTTCATTGTTGCAGTCGCTTTGATCTGGCAGCTCAGACGGCTGTTAGTTTTGCGCTCAGAGGCCGTGTCTTCAAGCATCTCTTCTTCGTTTTCTGACATCTCTGGCAATTTGGCCAGCCAGGCATCATCAACATAGCAATGGCAAGTTGCACAGGCGCAAGAGCCACTGCACTCACCTTCAATGCCTTCAACGCCGTTCATGACAGCGCCTTGCATAATCGTCATACCTTCTGCCAGATCCAGTTCGGTGGATTGGCCCTGGAAATCAACATAAGTAACTGTAGGCATTGCTTTGCACCTCATCTGTCAGACAGCCCGCAGGCTGCCTGGTATTTTGTTTATAATCAGATTTTAATCTGTAGCTCTAGTGGGCTACGGAAGTTTGTAGAAGACATCCAGCGTAGTTCTTGTTCTACCTTTGAGATGTTCGGGAATGCTATCAGTAGCTCTTCCAGAAGCACTTTGCAGGCAAGTCGCGCAATGGATGTGCCCAGGCATGCGTGAACGCCGCCTCCGAACCCCAGATGGCCTTTTGGCTTGCGGGCCAGGTCATACACATCAGCATTAGGGAACGCTTCATCGTCACGGTTGGCTGCACCATAGGCCAGAATAACAAAATCTCCGGGCTTCATTGTTTGACCGTGCAACGTTGTCTCCTTGTTGATGCAACGACGGAAGCGCTGTGCTGAGGTATTAAAGCGCAAGCTCTCTTCGATTGCATCGGGAATCAGAGATGGATCGGCTACTAATGCATCCCGTACTTCAGGGTAATCCGTAATATTTTTAACCAGCATGGTTAAGAAGCCGGAAAGCGATTCGATACCCGCCATGATCAAAGTTGTAACTGTCAGTAGAATCTCTTTGTCTGTCAGTTTTTCTCCGTCAATTTCAGACAGAATAAACTGACTCAGGAGGTCTTCCCCAGGGTTTCTTTTACGTTCTTCTACGAGCTTGGCGGCATAATCCTGCATCCACTCAAAGGCTTCGATATGCTCCGGACCTTTCTGCTTGGTTTTAGGGTCTGTCTGCACCATAAGAACGGCTTTGTCACGTACAGTTTGTAGGTTTTCGTTCGGCAGATCAAACAGATATACAATCAGGTCGACCGTATACCTGGAAGACAATTCGCTCACATAATCAAACTGCTCGCGGCCTTTCAGTGCATCAAGGTGCTTACGCATCGTGGCACGGGCTGGCTCAAGTATATGAGTCAGTGCGCGCTTGGTTACGGCTTTTTGGATCAATGCGCGTAGACGGTCGTGACGCGGTGGATCTGTGGTGCCCAGAGTTGAACCCTGGCGTCCAGGCAGTTCGCTTACCAGGTTTCCTTTGGCTGAAGAGAAGGTTTCCCAATCGTTCAGCGCCATAACGATATCTTTATGGCGGGACAGAACCCACATCTCAATATCTTCACTCCAAAAGCATGGATATTCAGCTCGTAGTGTGGCGTATGCAGGAAATGGATCGGCATCGATCTCCGGCGAGTAAGGATCAAATTTAAACATTCGCACTCCTTAGAGTTATTTCTTTATTGTTTTTTGAATCTGCACAAATTGTAGGTGTATTGGGAGGCTTGGAAAATGGATATTCAGTTCAACTTATTGTACTTTTAAGACAGTTAACCTATTTGTGAATGCAGTTGGCGAATAAAAAGATGAATAAAATTAACAGTGGCAGCGCTACGGATCAGTTAATCTCCACCTACTCTCTGTACAGCGAAGAGACCTCCCTTGGGGACCCGGAGTTTATCCATATTGAAGATATTCGTACCCGGGCTGAGCTGTTTGACTGGACGATTAACATTCACACCCACCCGAAAATGTTTCAGTTGGTGTATGTGCGTAAAGGTAGTGTCAGAATTCATATCGACGGGCTGGAACAGTCGGAAGCGGCACCTTGTCTGATTACCGTTCCCGCGGGTGTGGTGCACGGATTTGAGTTTGATCAGCAAAGCACTGAAGGTTCAGTGGTAACTGTGTCTCAGCTATTGATGTTAGATGAGCAGTTTCAGAGGCGTTTTCCTTTTAAAGAGGAGCTGCTGAGTAAGGCGTTGATTATCCCTCTGTCAGCAGATGATCCGGATCAGCAGTTGATTGATGAGCAAGTCAAAAATTTGCGGCGGGAGTATTCCGATAATCAGCCTGCTAAGGCGCTGATGTTTGAGTGGTTGCTCTTCTCGCTACTTATTCGTATTGGGCGCAAGTTGCATTCGGCCTACAGTCGCTCTGAAGCGGGTAGTCGATATGAGGAGCGCTATAAAGAGTTATGCCAACTAATTGAACTGCATTACCGGGATCACCTGTCGGCTAATCAGTATGCTGAGATGCTGAATACAACGCCGATAGGATTAAATAGAGCTTGTGCAGCGGTGGCGGGAAAAAATGTTAGTCAGCTGTTACAGGATAGGCTGATTCTTGAAGCTCAACGGTTTCTTATCTATACCGCAGCGCCGGCCTCTCTGATCGCTTATGATCTCGGATTTAAAGATCCGGCCTATTTTTCACGATTTTTTAAACGGCGCGTGGGCCTGAGTCCGGGTGCGTTTCGGAGTCAGCGGGATACATAATCCCGCTGACCAGTTATCTAGCGCTGTATCAAAGTACCAGGTTTGTCAGAGCCATCACGGCCAGGTAACCGCAGGTATATGCAATCAGCAGCCAGTGAATAAAGCGTAGATAGGAGATGAAAGAGAGCCCTTCGAGTTTACTCAGCGCGATAACGCCGGCGGCAGAACCGACGATCAGAATCGAGCCGCCAACACCTACTGCGTAGGTCAGTCCCAGCCATTCAGCCTGGCTCATCTGGATATCTGATTGAAGAATCGCAGCGGTTAAAGGTACGTTATCAACCAGTGCGGAGAGGATGCCAATGAAGTAATTGGCTACCGCAGGTGGCATATAAGTATAGAGTTCTGGCAGTAGTTCCAGTACTGATAGTTCTTTTAACATACCTACCAGTAACAGAACGCCAAGGAAGAAGAGCAGCGTATCGAATTCGATTTCACGTACGTATTCAAGCACGTTTGGGTTTTGTTGTTTACGGAAAAGGATCTGGTGGACGATAAACATCAACGACAGTCCAAACAAAAACGTCAGAACCGGTGGGACTGAGAACATCACGCTCAGATACAGTGTGCTGAGAATAGTCAGCAGAAAGAGAGCGGCGATCAGTTTGTCCTGTTTAGCGATAGGCCGTTTAAACTTAGGGAGAGTGATCACCTCGTTGCTACCCCGCATCAGAATCAGCGCTAAAATCGCAACGCCGATAATGGCTGGCAGAACCAGTAGCATCAAATTGAGGATAGATACTTTTCCGTTGAGAAATATCATCAGGGTGGTGACGTCGCCAGTAATCAGCGAAACCCCGCCAGAGTTAACGGCAAACACAATCAGTGCGGCAAACTTCAGGGTGTCTTTTGTCTCAAGCTTGAGTGAGGCTAACAGTGACAGCATGATCAGAGATGCGGTGATGTTGTCTGCCAGGGAGGAGAACAAAAGGCCCAGCAATGCGATCAGAATCATCAGAGTGCTGAGTTTCAACTCACTGGGCAGCATTCGATATACCAGCTGAGTAATCAAACCTTTTTCGTTGAGGTAGGCTACAAAGGTCATCGCGGCCATCAAAAACAGCCACAGAACGGCGATATCGAGTAGTTGTTCGTTAAGAGCCTCTTGAATCAACTGAGGTGATTTTTCAGGGAATACAAAAGCAAGAATCCAGACCAGTGTGCCAATAAAGAGTGTGGATTTAGCTTTGTTCAGGTGAACAACATCTTCAAAAATGATCAGCAGAAAAGCGAGCGTGATCAGACTTAGTAACAAGTAATGCATCTCTGTTCCCGGTATCGAAAAATAGAAGGGGGCTATTTTCTACTTTTGTGTAGGGTGAATACAATAGTTAAACCGCTCAGTGGAGTTGGATTTTTAGGATTACTACTTTCGTGTGGGTGTCTCAGTACTATACTGATGGTCTTGGTTTACACGGGAATCCATGTAAGATGAGGGTAATTACTTATATGGATTCCTGCGTTAAGACTGTTTTCACTGCAAGAATAAAATTATTAGAAAGATAGGGAATAATAAAAATGTCAGATTTACGCCTTTTTTATATTGATGGCAGCTGGGTAGCGCCTGTTCAGAGTAACGATTTTGAGGTGATCAATCCCTCAACTGAAGAGGTGTGCGGCACTATCTCTTTGGGTGGAGAAGCCGATACCAATGCCGCGGTTGAAGCGGCCCGACAGGCTTTTGATAGCTGGAGTCAGACATCAAAAGATGAGCGTATTGTTCTTTTGGAAAAGCTGTTGAGCATATACAACAGCCGGGCAGATGAGATGGCCCTGGCTATTTCAACGGAGATGGGGGCGCCGATCGCCTTGTCTCGTACTGCTCAGTGTGGTGCGGGTGCTGCGCATATTAAAAATCTGATTCGTGCGCTGAAAGGCTATGAGTTTGAGCGTCCATTGAGTGAACGGGCGGCGGATAACCGAATTATTCATGAAGCCGTGGGTGTGTGTGCGTTGATCACACCCTGGAACTGGCCAATGAACCAGGTGACTCTGAAGGTCGTGGCTGCATTGGCTACAGGCTGTACCATGGTACTTAAACCCTCTGAGATCTCGCCACTGTCATCAATGCTATTTGCCGAGATGATAGATCAGGCTGGGTTCCCAGCGGGTGTGTTTAACCTTGTTAATGGTGATGGTCTGGGGGTTGGTTCACAGCTTTCAGGTCATCCGGAAGTCGATCTGGTATCTTTCACCGGTTCAACCCGGGCGGGTATCGCTATTTCAAAAAATGCAGCGGACACGGTTAAACGTGTAGCTCTGGAATTGGGAGGCAAGGGCGCTAATATTGTGTTTGCAGATGCAGACGAGAAGGCGGTAACCCGTGGTGTGCGACAGTGCTTCAATAACAGTGGTCAGTCGTGTAATGCACC
>JAGPUU010000425.1 GCA_018067325.1 Amphritea sp. | reverse complement strand
ATTGCCCGCAGAAGAGGCGATTGAAGCCCCCGTCATAATAGAAAACGTGGGGGCCGAGTCCTCACCCGTAAACGCAAATAGATTGATCTGCCTGGTAGAGGATGATCCGGATGTTCGTTCAGTAGTGCGTCAACAACTTATCGATCTAGAGTTTGATGTGATCGACACCCACAGTGCTGATGAAGCACAACGGCTGATACCGCTACTACCTAAACTCTACGCCCTGGTATCGGATGTAATGCTACCAGGCAGTATCAACGGTATTGAGCTGGCTGACTGGCTACACCGTGAAAATAACGGATGTCGGATCATTCTGATGAGTGGCTATTCCTATCAACAGGACGGAGATAAGCCGATCAATCCCGCTTTTCCGTTGCTCAACAAACCCTTTGGCATAACCGAATTAAAGCAGGCATTGCGTAATGGCTAAAAAAGAAGACCGACAATGGCTTGAGTTCAGACACCCTGTGGGAGTCAGCAATGAATAACAACAAAATGATCTACGTGATCGATGACGAAAAAGATATCTGTCAGCTGGTCAGCCAGGAACTAGAGCTTTTTGGCTACACCGTACGTACTTTTCCAACCGGGACACAGGCAGGTCACGCCATTCGTACCCGGCCACCAGCAATCTGCATTATTGATCTTGGCCTGCCAGATATGGATGGTATGGAACTGGTTAAACAGCTGTGCGACAAACACAATGTCGGGGTAATGATTCTCTCCGGACGCAACAGCGTGCCTGACAAAGTACTTGGGCTGGAACTAGGCGCAGACGATTACATAGTAAAGCCCTTTATCCCACGGGAGCTGGTCGCACGGGTGAACAGCTTAGTGCGACGACTAGAGAATATAGGGACTGACCCAAAATCAGAAACACGCAGCGCTAGCTTTGCGGGTCTGTGTTATGAGCCATCAACCCTTACCCTTACGACTGCAGATGGCACTCAGGCAGAACTTAGCTCTGCTGAGAATGATCTATTGATCAAACTACTCAAAGCGCCGAAAACAATCCTCTCAAGGGATCAGCTAATGGGGGAAAGCGCTGGTCCGTTTGACCGCAGCATCGATGTGCGGATGTCTCGGGTGCGGAAAAAGATTGAACACGATCCAAAAAATCCAGAAATCATCAAAACTATTTACGGTGTAGGTTACATCCTTACCACCGATGTTAGCTGGAGCGGCTGAACCGCGCCCTCAATTCCAGGTTTTCACACTGACAAAATAAAAAAAACCCGGCTAATAGGCCGGGTTGAGGGTCTGACTAACTGAACTTACTAAGGGAGAAGTTCAGTTAGTCAGACTTAGGAGAAGAGTCCACAACTCTAAACCTTAAACAAATTCAGACTGAGCTTTGGTTCCGGTGGCTGCTTTAGTAATTTCCCTTGAGCCTTCGCATCATCAGCAAAGATCGCCTCTTTCGCAGGGATTTCCGTCAGACCAACCAAAAACATAGCCAGCCCCTTAAGCATCTCAAGAGTTTCTCAGCAGCAATGCATAACCCTTACCGTTTCTCCCCCGGATATACAGAGTTGGGAAGCTAACATTAAACAACAGGAGTTTTGCTGCAATCTTTCCGAGAAATAACGAAATGTATCAAGGTATTAAAAACGCCCTAAAAACGCACTTTCAATAGTAAAGAACCACTAACAAACCTCTTTCCAACAACTCCAGCACCAAAATAGAGCAATAACTAATTTCACCTGCATGCCTGCAACTTGAAAAAAACTCAGTATAAAAAACAACCAAATACGAGAATAAAACATCAATAAACACCGATGTCGTATTTCTTAATGATAGAGCTCAACTTAATTGAATAGAAAAATTCATCAATGAGATGAAAAAGCATACTTTGTCGTAGACTGCTTTTTTGGATAATCTGCGCGCATATAGAAAGCGCTCTGTTTTAATGCAATAGAAAAACACAGCATCTAAGCCGCACCATGAAAGTGCGATATGTTGGAGAAACACCATGTTAACTACTTACGATTACATTGCTATGAACAACCTGCACCAGAAGAATTTTCCAGAAACCGAACACGAATACTTCATGCGCATGATGCGTGAACTGAAAGAAACTCGCGCGATCGAAAAGCGTGCAGCCAGAAATCAGAAGATGAAAGCTGCCTTTGTTGCTGTACTGCACCTGTTCAAAATTAAGCGTACCGAAAATCTTGAATCCATCTACGGACGATAAAAAGATGCCGGTTATTATGCAGCAAAGCCCGACCCATCAACCGCGTCGGGCCCCGCTGCATAAAATCTCTAATTAATTAGATACACCAGGTAAAACCCAATACTCAAACAAGTATTAGTCCAATCTTGATAGCCAGCCTATTCCTCTCTTCCTTTTTCTAACTTATTTCTTCTCAGCATATTGCTGGATACCAGCGCCCATCACTGCCTTAAGTTCTAAGACGATACCCAGAACGGAAGATCCACCAGACAGTCGTCAGACAGATCAGCAGAAAGACCATGGTCATCCCCAGGCTCACCACTACATTCACATCTGCTACCCCATAGAACGCCCAGCGAAAGCCACTGATCAGATAGACCACTGGATTAAACAGCGTCAAGGTTTGCCAAGGCTCCGGTAGCATACTGATGGAGTAGAACGCTCCCCCAAGGAAAGTCAGTGGGGTGACTACCATCAGCGGAATCACCTGCAGCTTTTGGAAGTCATCCGCCCAAATACCGATGATAAAACCAAATAGGCTGAAGGTGATGGCCGTCAGAATCAAGAACGCCAACATCCAGATAGGGTGTTCTATGTGGTAATCAACAAACAACTGGGCGGTGAACAGTATCAGTAACCCCAGCGTAACCGACTTAGTCGCTGCAGCGCCGACATAACCAATCACTATCTCCATCGCCGACACCGGTGCCGATAAGACCTCATATATAGTGCCGGAGAACTTGGGAAAGAAGATGCCAAAGGAGGCGTTGGAAATACTCTCACTCAGCAATGACAACATTACCAGCCCAGGAATAATAAAAGCCCCGTAACTGATGCCATCAATATTGCCCATGCGCGAGCCAATAGCGGTACCGAAGACGATAAAGTAGAGCGAAGTCGAAAGCACCGGCGATGCGATACTCTGCATCAGTGTGCGAAAGGTACGGGACATTTCAAACTTATAGATCGCCCGAATAGCATAGACATTCATATTACTGATCCTCCTGAACCAGGCTAACAAAGATATCCTCAAGGGAGCTTTCACTGGAGTTCAGATCGCGAATCTCCAACCCCTGCTGGGTCAGTTTACGTAACAGGCGAGCGATACCATCACTCTCATGGCGACTGTCATAACAATAAGAAAGGTTACTGCCGTCCTGATCCAGCTGTAGATTAAACTCTGATAGTTCAGCTGGAATTTCAGTGATCGGCTGTTGTAGACGAATACTCAGCTGCTTACTACCGAGCTTATCCATTAACGCTTGTTTCTCCTCCACCAGCAGAATCTGACCTTTACGAATTACGCCAATTCGGTCGGCCATCTCTTCCGCTTCTTCGATGTAGTGTGTCGTCAGAATAATAGTGACGCCTTGCTCCCGCAGCTCTCGAACCATTTGCCACATATCTTTACGCAACTCAACATCGACTCCGGCGGTGGGTTCGTCGAGAAATAGGATTTCGGGCTCATGGGACAGCGCTTTAGCAATCATCACCCGGCGTTTCATGCCACCCGACAACTCACGCATCTGGGCATCTTTTTTATCCCACAGCGAAAGCTGACGCAGGAGTTTTTCAATAAACGCAGGGTTAGAGGGTTTACCAAATAAACCTCGGCTGAAACTCACCGCAGACCAGACATTCTCGAATGCGTCACTGCAGAGTTCCTGAGGGACCAGGCCAATTTTACTGCGAGCCGCACGGTAGTCTCTGACAATATCGAAGCCATCAGCCAGAACAGAACCTTCCGACGGACTGCTGATGCCACAGATAATACTGATCAGGGTGGTCTTCCCTGCCCCGTTAGGCCCCAGCAGGGCGAAGATTTCACCCCGACGGATATCCAGATCTACATTTTCAAGTGCAGTAAAGCCAGATTGATAGGTTTTAGTCAGCCCACTGACTCGAATAATAGATGGCATTCTGTGCTCTCTGAAACCGATAAGAGAGACATAGTACCCCCAGATAAAGTCAGACAGTAGAGGCTAATAGGCAGACTGCAAAAATAATTCAATGCCAAGACTAACGAGCGCTATTCTGCTCCCCGCAGTAGAATCCAGGTAAGCACCTAGATAATCACGTAGATAAGCTCCAGCAAAAACAGCGAACCCGTTTTACCTCTGCTTATATAAGGCTTAATAAACTCAACACTAAACTGATACTGAAAAAGGCAAGAATGGTGGTCACCATTAAAACGCCAGAACAATAGCTCTGATGACCATATTGGCCACCGACAATGGGATAGATACTAAGCATCGGTGAAGCAGAAAAGATTACTGCTGCCTGCTTCAACATCAGATCCATATCGGGTACGACGAATACCACCAAAAACAACACCACCAGCGGCTGGATAAGCAATTTGAAGCCAGAAATCATAACGATATCTTTGAGCGTTGCACTGAAGGCAACCCCTGCCAACGACCCACCAATAATGATCAATGCTACCGGTGCTGCCGCCCCTGCCAACAGATCCATTCCCCGACCCAGAAAGCCTGGTGCCTGAAACCCAACTAGCACGGCCAACACGCCTGAAAAAACAGCGATAATGATCGGATTTCTTACTAATCGACCCGCCACTGTTTTTACTATTTTTCTCAGCCCGACACCAGTTTCACCCTGGGTTTCCATCAACGCAAACGCGATAGGAAACAGAATAATATTCTCCACTATCAGCGCCATCGCAAACGCCTGAGTCGGTGCATCATCAACAAAATACTGCATCATCACCGGCAGACCAATGAATGCACTATTAGGACAAGCACTGCCAAAACCTTTAAGACTGGAAAAACTGATATTGTCCTTCAGCATCCATCGGCTTATAGCAAACACAGAAATAAAGGAAAACAGACCGCCTGCGGCATAGACCATAATGTAATCTGAATCGATTATCTGACTGATATCCAGTTGCGATATCTTCTGAAACATCAGCACCGGTAGTGCCAGATAAAGCACAAAGCGGCTCATACCCGGCAACGCTTCGCGGGGGATTATACCGAACCGAGTCGTAACGAAACCGGCCAAGATCAGTAAAAAAATCGGTGCAGTAATACTCAGAATATTTAACATGTTTATTACTTGTATAGAGTGAGCGATTAAACATACCGCCTTATGTGCGGTTTTTGCAATGGGTAAACGTAAGATTCGCCTAGTCTCACTTCATCAGTCACTAGGATAAGTCCATCTACCTCCAGTTAAAGTTATATGTCAGGCACATGAAAAATGAGACAACGAGGCCTGAATTAAACCCAGCCTGTTCAATAACTCTGAAGGTGATAATTAACCATAAATAATCTAGTAAAGTCACATCATAATTATTTTAATAATTGAATAACCTTATACCAACAAAAAACAATGTAAGTAAAACCTTATAAAAAACATGCACACTAAATTTGCAGTATATGTACATACATTTGCAGTATTAAGATATTACATTTTTAGGATCATGCGATCATAGACCCCCACTTATATAATAATAAAGAGGTTTCTATTAGATGAAAAAACTTAATACGCTAAGCATTGCAATCTTAGCTGCAACCGCATCAACTTTTGTAAGCGCTGTAGAACTCGGTGAAGTTGATGGTACTAAATTCAGCATAGGCGGATACCTAAAAGCTGAAGCCATCTGGGGTATGCCAGATAATGGTGCTAACGATGTAGAAGGTACTGCGCGTCAATCCCGTTTTAATATTAAAGCTAACAAAGAAGTTGACGGTCACAAACTAGGCGGAGCTCTTGAAGGCGATTTCTGGGGGACTGGCGCTTCAGGAACATATGATTGGCGTATGCGTCACGCTTTCATCAGCATTGATGCTTTGACTGTTGGTCAAACCTGGAGTGGTAACTTCTTTGCAACAGCACCCTTCGATGCGGTCATGATAAATTTCTTTGGCTCAGGCTATGGGACAATCGCCGGTAACGGCGGCACCGTTCGTCCGAGCATGGTCGCCCATTATAGAACCAACGGTTTTATCATCTCTGCTGCAGAGCCTCTTTATGACGAAGCATCTATGCCAGATATGGTGGTGTCTTACGCTCAACGTTTCAAATCAGGCAGTGCATACAGCGCCGCAATTACTGCCCGTGAAGTTCAAACGACTAGTGTAGATGACTCTAAGATCGGAGCAGCTGTTTCTTTACTGGGTAAATTTGCTGTCGGCAAAGGCGCGCTGTTTGCTGGTGCATTCACCGGTAAAGGCCAAGGCGTAAACTCCGGTTTATGTGTAGGCGGGGCATGGAACCCTGGCATTACTGCGAGCTGTGATATCGATGCAGCCGGTGATCTGGTTTCTCAGACAGGTTTCAACTTAGGCATCTCACAAAATCTGACTGAAAAGCTAAATGGCACTCTGCGGTACGGTAAAGTAGAAGTTGATGATGCAGCGGATACTTCAGCTTACATGACTACCGCTACTTTGATGTATAACTACCTTCCAGGTCTGGACCTTGGTATTGAGTGGCGTGATCAGGATATGGCAAGCCACCCGCTGCGCCCGGTTGGCCAGCAGGTTGAAGTTATGGCGATGTACAAGTTCTAAGAACTTTTCTTAGAATAAGTACTATCTCTGGATAGAGATACTGGCCCCCTTCACCGGTATCTCTATCCATCTTTTATTTCTTCTGCTTCCTACCGCATCTCTTCTATCGCATCATTGATCCCTAAGTTCAACAATCCAACAACAGTCTATTCAATACTTTTCCCAGACGAAAAAAAGTCTACGCATTAACCGCGCATCTCAATACTCATTCTGATTTATCTAACTAAAAGTAAACCCAGGCCTATACTCTCAGGGGCAATTACGCACCAAAACCTTATACCCTTAACGCCTGACTAACCGCTCTTGATCGAGTCACAGAGGGTAACTCTCCTACCTGTTTGCGGTAGAGTTGGGAAAAACGCCCTAAATTAGTAAAGCCATACTCCATCGCTAGTTGAGTAATATTATGACTGGATTCTCTGGCTTTAATATCCTGATGTACCCGAGTAATTTTACGTTGCTGAATATAGGAAAGAGGAGTTGTCGATTCGCTTTCACGAAACAGGTAGTAGAGAGACCGTTCACTCATATGACAAATTGCCATCAGACTCTTTATAGTTAGATTATGCTTAATATTCTGATCTATATAGCTACGCAGCTTTTCCATCACTTTCTGCTTACTGGTAGCACTTTCTAAGAAAGTATTATCGAATGTAACTTCCGACTCAATATAGTGGAAAATAATATCGATATAGTGACACTGTAACTCAGGCGCAATCTGCTCTCTCAACTCCAGCAGATGGAGAATCATTTTTCTAAGAGATTTCGATTCAAGGCGGATCATATTGTTAGCGACACCCTCAGCACTCTGAACCAAATCTGACGGGGAACTCTCACATCTTTCAAAGACAAATTGATTAACAAAGATCCGTTGGCAAACCTGAATCTTAATATTTCTTTCTAGGTTATCGATCATCATATAGACCAGAAATTCATCAGAATTTCCGGTTATAGAATGAATAATTTCTGTCGATTTACTTAAGACAACATCCCTATCTATTCCCTTCATCCTTAGATCGAAATCATTAGTCATGATTCACTCACGCCAGGTATTTATTTTTATAATTATAATATTTTATACAATTTAATTAATGAAGATGTATCACATTGAAATATTAGCATAGAGAACATTTATTCAAACATTCTAAAAACAGATTCAATATAAGAAAAAAAGATAGCTCGTATAAAAACGGCCAATTTATAAGAAAGGAGAAACTTAGAAGAGCCGCCATAGGCAGCCCAGATAAAATTAACGACTCTTAACCGAACTATAACTACCTTTCATCCATAGCATCAAAGCGGGCCAGCGATTAACTAACAGCGCGCTAAAGATCAAACTGCAACCTAGTAGCTGCATAGTGGTCATCGTTTCACTAAACCACCAGATCGCCAGCAACGCAGTCCAGACAGGCTCCAACGTCATGATGACCGCTGTATGACTGACAGGTGCCATACCCTGCGCCCAGGTCTGAATAAAAAAACGCACGCTGGTCGCAATCAGGACACTCGCCAACAACCATCCCAGTAACTCAAGAGATGGCTCAAATTGCCAGGTTTCAGTTAATGCTGAAATCATCAGGGCAACCAGACCCACCACTATCAGCTGAATCACAGAGAGTGCGATCACTGAGATACGACTTGCGGCCCGACTGTTTAAGTTATAGAACAGAGCAAAAGCAACAGCCGATATCAGGAAAAACAACTCGCCCTGACCAATCACTAATTCTGAATCAAGTGATAAGCTGGCCATTCCTAATGCAGCTAAGGGCAAGGCCGCCCAAAC
>JAGPUU010000088.1 GCA_018067325.1 Amphritea sp. | reverse complement strand
CTGGCCGGAGCCTATGTCTTGGCGACGGATGGGGGTAGCCCCATTGGTGGCTGGGTGCCTGAAAATCGCATAACGTTCTTCGATGGTGCTATCGATGGGATGTCGGCACTACATATTGACTGGATTAAGAGTAGACAGCTTGCTAGATATGAGAAAGATGATCGTTGGGCTGAAGTGCGGAAAGCTCGTGAAGAGCGCAAAGAACGTGCTGAAGAGAGTAGCAGCAGTGATGATCAGGGTGGTGTAAGTAATCCTGAAACTCCGGTGTTAAATACCACTCAAACGAAATCGCAACAGAGCGCCGGTCAATCGTATCAAGAAAATGTTCGGCCGTGTTCTGTGCGGGATGAATCTTGTGACCCCGATGTTCATGTTCTCTGCCAATTGAGAGTGGGGTCGTATTCTGGGGAGGAACGTTGGCGTAATCCAATTCAGTCTTATATGTGTGCACCGCAGCCGGTGAAATATTCAAATGGTATGTGGCGGCAAGGCTATGCCGATGGAACAGAGGCTTGCCGGGAGCATTTTGGTGAAAATGCATTTCAGAAGTCATCGTTTTCACGTAATAGCGGCTTCGTTTCAAGTGCGCAGCATCAGTCAGATACCCCGTCCGCTGCCTGTGTGGACGCTTGCAAAACAGTTGCAGCTAAGTTTAACAAGCGTTGCGCCGGTTTGCCCCAAAGCTCCAGTTAGTTGTTTCTCAACCCCTAAGCTCAGACATTATTGTTAGGGTTTGGGGGTTACCCGTTCATAGATGCTATTGGATTGTCCACCTAGTTCGGTTTGCTTGGCTTGTAAGTTGATCAATTCAAGTTGCTGCGTGGCGCGGTATTTGTATTCAGCGGTATCTTTGGCGACCTGTTTTTCAATCGCCGCTTCGGTCTTACCTCTGTAAAACTTATATCTATCAATATATAAATCAACGCCATCCCAAGTGGGTATTGCCGAATCAATTTTATAGAGTGCAATAAAGTTATAACTACTAGGGCTAGCGATGGTGATATTACGATAGGTGTTAGGGTAGGTCGCCTTTAAACGCTTTTTTTGTTCCTCTCTGTTTTTACTGTAGTGCTTATCTTTTTTGATCCATAAAGAACCATACTGGGTAGGTATCTTGTTGTAGCTTTTGGGCGGGCCGACATAGTCCGCTATTGTGTAGCCAACAAAAACCCACTTAGTCACCTTGCTGGATGCTTTATTGCAGATCCCATCCATCTGATTTTTGTAATCATTCAGGTCTGTCAGCTGACGGGTTGTCTTGGTTACGCCGCGGCGAGAGTTATCAACATTAGCCCTGAGTTTCTTGCTGGTTCTTTTTAATAATTCAATTGTTTCTTTGTGATCTTTGAAGCGCTCTTTACCATCGAGTAGCGTTTTTATGATGCTGTAAGACGAAAGCGTTTTTGCCAGAACACCACTCTTGTTGGCAACCATACGATAGGATGCTTCTTCAACGGAATTTGATGTAGCCACATCAGTGATAACTTCAGCCGTATTCACATAGCCTGAGGTGCCGGTAGGCAGCCCCGCGAGGTTCATAGTGGCTTTAAGTGTTTCGGCAGTAACGGATAAACCAACGGTTAGAAAGTCTGCTATAGCAACCGCTTTTACTTTCGCTATCGAGTAATTTTCTTCAAAATCATCTAGCTGATCCAGCCAGAGTTCTTGTTGGTCTAGAGCGAGGGTATACCGGTCTCTTATTCGGTCAAAATCAACTAAAAGGTTTTGATCTCGGATTTTAGGCCAGTCAGTACAAATAGGCGAAGCATTGAGGAGGGGCGATGTCATAACGCCAAATACAAGTAATAACCACCACAATTTAGTTAGCATACTTTGCCCTTTGTTATCTTCTGCTTGTGCGACTTTTAAATTCTTTCAATGAACTTTATCGCAACTTCATGAAGAGTGCCTAACGCTATCTTTCAAAGGAGGCAGCCTTTTGAGGCTCGGTTAGACTAGTTTTGGTAGGTGTTAACGCAGGTGTTTAGAAGGTAAGGATTTAGCTGTGGGATGGGTTTTTTTTAGAAATTTCAGGATTTCATTGAGTCCATCAAAATTTTTTCGGGTATTGATCTGCAGCCATCGGTGTAATGCATCGGTTTCTTCAAGGAACTGAAATTCATACGCGGTGGGCTGATCATCAATCCAGTAATAATCACCGAATAAAGCTTCGGTCTTAAACGTTTTGAAGTAAGTCGGCTGGATCTTCTGGGCCAGAGTCAAAAAGGCTTCATCAGCATAGGGTCTCAGGTAGTCTAGGGCTGTATCGGCGGACCCTTTGCAATGAGTTGTTAGCCAAAAACAGCTGTAGTTATCCAGGCAAAAGCTAAGAAATTTATGGGCATCATTCGCCAGAGCTGGTTTACTGGTGATAGGAGACCTACCTAATAAGACACCGTCTATATCGATGAATAGATTCATGCTCTCCCTTTGGTGCTTTTTGTAGCGTCTTATTTGGACTTTTATGGTGGCAGGTGCCGCAATGATTGGCTGGTCCTGAAACATATGAGTATATAGCTGTTTGCTAGTTATTAGTTGATTGCATAAGTGAGTTGCTAATGAAGATTGCGGTTAGTTTTTTTTTACTTCTATTTACTACCTTCTCTTACGCCGGATGTGGTGTGTCGAATGGAAGTGTCAGTAACTTACCTACCGGCCAAGAATGTAATTCTGGTTTGCAGGTAAATCGGAACGCAATGACTCATTGTACCGATGAGTCAGCAGTGCAATATGCAAAGCAATTCTATCGTGATCATTATGGCTTCTTCTCTGAGCAGAACCCTAGAATGGCTGATCAGCTTTATACTGCTGACTTTAAAGAAGCTATAACCAATCACGCAGAGTGTGTCGGTGATAATGGAATCTGCAACTTACATTTTGATCCTTGGCTGAATGCTCAGGATGGCTACGCAGACGGAGAAATAGATTACTCAGTGCAGAAACTCGATGAGGAGACTCTTTCCGTCGATCTTAACTATCAGTTTCGAGTTCATTCGACATTGCCAGCCCGGCCGCAAACGGTTTCTTTGTTATTGAAGAGGGCTAAGTCTGAGCAGTGTTGGAAACTAGACGACATGCTTTTGCCTGACAGAACGTCGATGAAGGCGATGATGAAAAATGATTATGAGCATTTCTATTATTACAAGAAAACTAGCTTGAGCTGGAACCTACTTTCGTCAAATTTTGAATCGAGCAATATTGAGGTTGTCCGGGCCAATAAAATTGTCGCAAAGTACGTACTTAATTGCGATTTGAGTGAGGCACTCAACCCTGATCCCGAACAGTTAGATGGGGAAATGAATAAGATTGGTTTGGTAGTAACGCCTTCTAAACCTAAAGGTTTTGTCATTACATCCTGTCGAGTTGGGGCTCATTCCAAGCAGTTAGCCGTTTATGATCTGGAGAGTGATCGTCAAGACCCTGTTTGGGAAAAAACAGGAAGCTATTTCGGGGAATGGTCAGTAAACCATAACTATGATCTGGTGCTATCTTATGATGAACCCTGTGATGAAAAAAAATGTGAAGCGCCTTTTGTTCAAAGGGATCTTATTTGGGGAGCGTCCTCTGATTGAGATTAGGCCTGTTTAGGCTGGGACAAACCTTGGCGTTAATCCTGCTTCAGGGGCGTGATAAGGCAGGACGGGGTACCTCGATCATCAGCAATTAAGCCGCCGCAGGCAAATGGCAACTGATGCTGTTTGATAAAATGATCTAGCTCTATTGATAGGCCTTGTGGGACATTGATATCAAAGCGTAAATGCAGAGGGCTATTGCAGTACTCATACATCGCTTCTAACAGGGCAGTCACTTTTCAATGATAGATTTTGTCACAGTCTGTAAATTGTACCTGAGTCTCTAAATCGCTTTCGGGATGTTGAAAGAGTCCTAACGGATTTCCATTTTGTTGATCGGCGATAAGTATACAAATAGCTTCTACTTGAGCGGCGATAGACAGTGAGGGCATATTCGTTATCTGCACGCAAACGCAGGGAAGCTGGAGTGGGCCGGTGTTGCGAGAATAGGATAACCAGGTCGACATGGGCTTACTCGTCTTCGCGAATATAGGTTAGGCTTGCGACGATGGTGAATAGCTCTTTAAGTTGTTGGGTGTTGGAATACTTACTAATAGTTTCCAGTCCGGTTAGCTGCGCGGTTACTTTACTGCCCTGATGGGTAAATACCTCAAGCCAGAAGTCATCCAGGTTAAGTGTCTGGCTGCCATCAAATCCAGGTAATTTTATAGTGCGGTAATCTTGCCATTGCTCCCCGTTACCTGAGAAATCCGTTTCGGGTTCCCCTGTCGTTCGGCTACCTGTAAATATCCTGGCTTTAAAGTGATCTAAGGTTTTATTGTTTTTCATAGGTCGCCAGCTTTATCGATATAAACAGTATTTATCAAATATGATACAGCTTGTCATTGAATATCTCTTTAGCTTCAACTGTAGCCCCTGTTTTTAGATTTATATACTCGAGTGATAGATAGTTCAATCGGCCGTTGCTTCAGGAGCGGGCTGCCTTATTAAGTGTGGGTAGGGGGCTTCTGTAAAGTGAATTTACTATGTTCTGATCTTTCGATACAAAAAAGCCCCACCGTTTAGGGAGGCTTTCTCTTTATACTTTTATGGTACTACTGGTCACAGATATCGACGTAACCACCCCTATCTTCAACCAAGAAACGCCCTTCATCGCATCATCTGAAATACTATCTGTCTGAGTGCTGAAGGTGATAGCTGCACTAACAGTCAGTGCAGCGTCACTTGTTCTTTGTAGGTGTTACTCCTGCGGATCATTTTTATTGTTGAGTAAAGTGATTCAAACTGACAGGGCGGCATCCAGCTGTGCTTCGTTGTACTGTTCACGTAGCTGACGCTTGAGCAATTTTCCCGCTGTGTTCTTGGGCAGGGCATCGGTAATAATAAAGGCTTTAGGAACCTTGAACGGTGCCAGGTGCTGCTGGCAGTGGCGTGTCAGCTCATCGCAGTTAGCATCCTCTCCATCTTTGAATACCACTATGGCTGTGATCGCTTCGATCCATTTCTCGTGAGGTGTGCCGATCACCGCAACCTCAGCGATAGCTGGATGCAGGTATAGTGCTTCTTCCACATCCCGGCTGGCAACCAGGACACCGCCGGTATTGACGACATCTTTGATCCGGTCAACGATGTAGATGTAGCCCTCTTCATCGGCATAGGCCAGGTCGCCAGAGTGGAACCAACCACCGGCAAAGGCTTCTGCGGTCTGATCCGGCTTTTCCCAGTATCCCACCATCACATGGGGGGAGCGGTGGATAATCTCACCCTGTTTGCCGGGAAGGCAGTCTTCCATCGTTAGTGGGTCGACGATTCGGGTTTCCACCGACATTATGGGCTTACCTATGGACGCGAGTCGGCCTGCCTGTTCTTCTGGTGCCAGTACGGTGGCGAGCGGCGCCATCTCGCTCTGGCCATAGCAGTTAAATAGACGACAGCCGGGTAGATGTTGTTGGAGTTCTGCTACGATTGGCTCTGGCATAATAGAAGCCCCGTAGTAAACATTTACCAGCGAGCTGAGATCGTGTTCATCGAATCCACTGTCACGTAACAGTCCGATCCAGACTGTCGGTGGCGCGAATACTGAATTAAGCCTTTCACTGCCGATGGCCTCAAATACCTGATTAGGTAGCGGCGCTTGCAGGATATAGCTCATGGCGCCGATCATCAGTGCAGGCATCGTAAATACATGCATCTGAGCTGAGTGATACATCGGCAGCGCAGCCAGAGAACGGTCCTGTGACGTAAGATCCAGATGTTGAATACAACTGCTGTACTCGGCCATAAAGCCACGGTGGGTATGTATCGCTCCTTTAGGGTGCGAGGTGGTGCCTGAGGTGTAAAGGATCTGGGCAATATCGGTATCTTGTACGATTACCTGCGGTGGTTGATGGTCAGCATTCGACTGACTTATTTGTAGAATGTCTGCCAATGACTCCGATGGCGCCTGCGCATGCAGCGAACCGGTAGTGGTTATAGCGGTATCCTGTCGTACGGCATCTACATTATCGGCTAGGTCTTCATCCATAAAGATCGCCACAGCGCCGGACTGATTTAACAGATAGAGCAGCTCATCTTTAACCAGGGCGAAATTGATCGGTACATGGATCATGCCAGAGCGGGCGCAAGCCAGAAATAGAATCAGGTAAGCGTCAGAGTTCTTGCCGAATGCGGCAATCCGGTCGCCTGGTTGTAAACCACTTTGCAGCAGGAAATTGGCTACCCGGTTAACGGAGCGGTCCAGTTGTTGATAAGTCCAGCGGCGCTGGTGGAAGATGATCGCTTCTTTGTCGGAAAAGCGTTTAGCGGCTCGGCGTAGACCATCACCAATAGTATTTAATGTAGCAATTTCGACTTCGGGTAGCATTGATGAAAGCCTTCTTATTTTTGTTAAGCCACAAGAGTGTCTGCTGAGTGCTGTGGAGGCAATGATCAAACTGTCCAAAGCATTTGATAAAAGCGGTCAGTAACGGAACAGTGTTAAATTTTAGTGGCCTGATACGCGCTGGGGGCTACACCGGTCCAACCTTTGAAGGCCCGGCAGAAGGCTGCCTGTTCGGTGAAACCGATCAACTCACTGGTTTCGGCGACCGTGAGGGACTCCTCAGTGAGTAAGCGGATTGCAGTATCGCAACGAACCCGATCCTTTATCTGTTGATAACTACTCCCCTCATCCTTTAATTTTCGGCGCAGAGTGCGGGAGGTCATATGCAGGCAGCAGGCAATTTCTTCCAGTGTCGGTGCCTGCTCTAGTCCTTTATTCAGGATTAGGCGTTGTACCTGAATGCTGAGGCTATTGTTATCCCCAACCCGACGCAGCACCTCAAGGGGAGACTGACGCAGAAATGAATCCAGTTCCATCGGGTCCCGTACCCGGGGTGAGGCCAGCAATTTACTACTGAACATGAAGCCGGCTGTGGGTTGGTCAAACAGTAATTGTTCGCCGAACATAGGGGTGTATTCTTCGTGATGTGCGGGTGCAGGGTAATTAAAACGGGTGGCTTGAATTGCTAGTTGACTGTTGATCAGCCAGCTACTGAATCGCTGCCACATGAGTAACAAAAATTCCTGCAACAGGTGGTCCGGGTCTAGCTCCGGCCGGACTAGGGTGATATCGATGTTGACACTATCACCATCGATTCTGATGGCAAAGTTGGCCTCGCTCTGAACTGCATTATAGAAACGCACACTTTGCTGCAACATCGCCCCAAGCGTTTTCAGCTGGAACAGAGATTCCATCATCAGAGCGAAAACACCATTTTTACAGGGGCGTTTAGTCAGCCCCATAAACTCATCCCCTGTGACACGCCAGACCGCCCTTATAAGGTTGGCTAATTGAACTTCAGTGATGCGGGCTCGGGGCTTATGCATCAGCTCTACAGGCACTGCTGCGCGTTCAAGTAGAGGTTGCGGATCAAACCCCTGCTTGAGTGCTCCATGCAGGCTGGCCTGGATGTAGTGATTGGATACCAGTTTCTTTTTCATAGTAAATAATGGTTTTCCCTAATAGAAAGAGCATACCTTGTTGTTGTCTAAGGTACAAAAAAGTGGCCGGAGTGTGCTTGCCTGAGCTGGCTGGTCGTTTTCATCAAACAGATTGTCTGTATTGGTCATAGCTCTGTTGACGGGGTTCACCGGATACTCCCTGCACAATAAAGATAAGAAACACAGGAGCTCGAGAGTCTATGAATATCACGAATAAAGTGGCTGTGGTCAGTGGAGGAGCATCTGGATTAGGGCTGGCAACTAGCCTGCGCCTGTTGGCAGAGGGGGCGCAGGTCCTGGTGCTGGATTTGAATGATGATGCCGGCCAGACTCTGAAAGCACAGTATCCGCAGCAGGTTCGCTTTTACCGGGTGGATGTATCCAATGCCGATGCGGTTGAAAAGGCGATAAGCGATGGCGTAGCGCATTGGGGCCGGCTGGATATCTGTGTTAACTGTGCCGGTATTGTTGCGGCTGGCAAAGTACTTGGTCGGGAAGGTGCTCTACCGCTGGATCAATTTAGTCATGCGATCAATATCAATCTTAACGGCACTTTCAATGTACTGCGGGTCGCAGCGGAGAAAATGGCTGCTAAAGGCACAGATGAAGAGCAGGGGGTCATTATCAATACCGCGTCAGTAGCAGCGTTTGATGGTCAGACCGGCCAGGCTGCATACAGTGCTAGTAAAGCCGCTATTGTCGGTATGACTCTGCCTCTCGCGCGTGATCTGGCCTCCCATAATATCCGCGTCATGACGATTGCACCGGGATTATTTGATACTCCGATGATGAAATCACTGCCAGAAAAAGTCCGGGAACCGCTAATCGAAATGGTGCAGTGCCCGAAACGCTTCGGTCTGCCGGAAGAGTTCGCCGACCTGTGTTGCCACATTATAGGCAACCCGTACCTTAACGGTGAAGTGATCCGGCTAGATGCTGGTATCCGAATGGAATCTAAGTAAGGAGACGGCTAATGAACTCTTCACATACAGATACAGCTGAGCTGACACTTTTCCGGGATATGACCAGGCGAGCCCTGGACCAGGAAGTTACCCCATATTACGACGCCTGGGAAAGTGCTGGGATTATGCCCCGGGAGATCTGGTCTACTCTGGGACAGGCGGGCATGCTTTGTGTCGATTTACCGGAACAGTATGGTGCCGCCGGTGCTCCATTTGAAGTGGCTCAGCTAGTGCTGGGTGAAATGGCTCAGATGGGTTATGGCGGTCTGGCCAGCGGTTTTAATATCCACTCAAATATAGTTGCCCCCTACATCTTGCACCAGGGTACTGAAGCCCAAAAGCAACAGTGGTTGCCGAGGATGGTCAGGGGTGATGTGGTGGGGGCTATCGCCATGACCGAGCCTGGTTCAGGAAGTGATCTGGCTGCCTTGCGAACAAGTGCGGTACGGGATAGCGATGAATGGTTGCTCAACGGTTCCAAAATATTTATT
>JAGPUU010000415.1 GCA_018067325.1 Amphritea sp. | reverse complement strand
TACCTTGAAGCCTTTCCTTCCTGCCAGATGTTGAATATCACCATAAAGCCCCTCCGAAATATACAGATCAGGCGCAATAACCTCGTAAGATTTGGCATTATAAAATGGACCTATGACTCTATATTTTTTTGTTCAAAAGACCCTGCGTACCCTTCCCTCTCTTTAAGGATGAGAAATAGTTGCAACAATTTGATATCCATCACCTTTATTTCTAGAGAGCAATGCTAGAGTTCGGCTTTCGACTTGTTAGCCTTTCCGGAAGACTTAATGCAACGTCCCAACACCCCCAAAAAGATCAGCGGAAGTACTCGCACCTATACCGACGAATTAAGTTATCTGGTAAATAAGCGCAACGCCCTGCCAGAACTGAGCAAATACATTGACGCACTTTCTCTACCCCTCAATGCGCAGAATGAAGAGATTTACATCAACGCTTTTAGTGCCAACGCAACAAACGGTATTGGGGGTGTGGAATTCGATATTTACCGAGGTATTGCAGAAGTACGGGCTATACAGCTCCGTCAACAGGAGCTGAATATTGTTGATTAATACCGGAAAAAACATACATAAGGCGGATATGGACCTCACCCGCTACATCAACACTTTTGGCCACGCGATGTATCAGCGTTATGGGCAGAAAGTCCATAAGGTATCGATCAATGCCGCTTTCACCTGCCCCAACCGGGATGGCACTAAAGGAATCGGCGGCTGTACTTTTTGTAATAACTCATCTTTCAGCCCCAATGCCAAAGAAGCACCGCAAGTTTGCGAGCAAGTCGCCGCCGGAAAACAGGTTATCCGCAAACGCACCGGAGCCAGAAAATATCTTGCCTACTTCCAGGCCTATACCAACACTTATGCTGAAGTCAGCGCCCTAAAGACGCTGTACGATCAAGCACTGGCCATTCCGGATGTGATAGGCCTGTCAATTGGCACCCGCCCCGATTGCGTGCCGGACGGTGTTCTGGATCTGCTAGCTAGCTACCGCGACAGAGGTTTTGAGATATGGCTGGAGTTGGGACTGCAATCCACCTCGGATGAAGTTTTACGACGGGTCAACCGTGGCCATGGCTTTGGCGAGTATGTCGATGCTATACAGCGAATACAACTACGCGGGCTGCAATACTGTACTCATCTGATTGCCGGATTACCCGGCGAGTCTATTAATGCCACCGCAGATTCTGCCCGACGGGTAGTTGATTTGGGTACTACCGGGATAAAGTTACATCCACTGCATATCGTAAAAGGAACCCAGATGGCTCGGGAATGGAAACGAGGAGAAGTGACACCCATGACTCTGGATGAGTATGTTCAGGTGGTCGCCGACATCGTGGCTGAAGCCCCGTCTGAACTTATTTTTCACCGTTTAACCGGTACGGCAAATAAAGCACTTTTGCTAGCCCCGGACTGGACAGAATATAAATGGAAAGTGCTCAACGCCATCTATTTGGAACTCGCCCGCAGAGATCTGCCACAGGGTGCCGCATTTCAAGCATTCACAGGTAGCGACACACCGTTGATTCCGAGTTTGAATCTATAAGAAGCTTACGTTAAACATTGTAAAAAATTACATTCAAAAGTAGAACGGTGCAATAGCACGTTGGTTTACTTCTATCGATACAGATCAATTGAAGAAGAACCACTCAACGATCCAACATCACCGCTTTTGACTTTTCGAGCAACGAACAACGAACAACGAACAACGATTTTTTTATACCCGCCGCTTAAGCATATGCGTCACGATAAAGCTGAGTACCTGATCTCCATGCTGGTTAGTACCCCGAACATAATAACGGATAACACCCAGATCAGATTTTGACGCAGAGGCTTTATGCTCAATGATTTCCATCTCTGAACTAAGCGTATCTCCTGGTCGAACCGGTGCCAGAAATCGAACTTCATCTATCCCTGGCCCACCCAGCGAACAAGCTTCAAAAACACCCAGCTGTACAATCAACCGAAAACAAAGGCCCATCGTCTGAAAACCACTAGCGATTAAGCCGCCAAAATGACTTTCAGCTGCTGCATTAACATCGATATGAAAGCTCTGAGGATCATATGTTAAGGCAAAATCAATTATCTGCGCCTCTGTCAGGGTCGCACTACGGCCCTTAATAACTTCGCCTACTGAGAAATCATCAAAATATCTATCCATCGGCATATTTTCTCCGCTTTAATGTCTCTTTCCGTGCAACATTGCTTCAATGCTACAAACGCAAAAAAAGGGGAAGCAAGCTTCCCCTAAACGGTACTTTTTCAAGCACCAGCACTATTAATATATAAATTCTGAGATTTAACTGCTAAATCAAATTCTGAGACCGCCGTCCATTTCAACAATACGGCCGGTGAAGAACTCATTTTCAATAATATATTTCAGGGTATGAGCCATCTCTTCAACCTCACCAAGGCGTCTCAGCGGTACTGCCTGAACCATCCGATCGACCGCTTCAGGCTTCATCTGAGCGGTCATCTCGGTGGCGATAACACCCGGCGCAATACCACCAGTACGGATACCATGACGAGCAAGCTCGCCAGCCCAGCTCACCACCATCGTAGCCACCGCAGATTTAGTTGCAGAATAGTTGGTCTGCCCCATATTTCCAGCACGGGAAACAGAGGAGACATTAATAATCACTCCCCCTGTGCCCTGCACCGCCATGATAGCCGCAGCCTCACGACCACAAAGGAAAGTTCCTGTCATATTCACATCGACAACAGACTGAAACTGATCCAGCCCCATCTTGCCTTTCAGCTCGCCATCTTTAACTTTGATTAGCATGCCATCACGCATGAGACCGGCGTTGTTAATCAAACCATTAATCTGACCACAATCATTCTTAATGTCAGCAAAGGTCGCTTCAACTGAAGACTCATCGGTAATATTACAGACATAACTATGGGCTTTGCCGCCAACCGCTTCACAGGCCGCACAAGCTTCAATCAACTTTTCCTGGTTCAGATCTAAGAGTGCTAATACAGCACCCTGGGACGCCAGATTTTCAGCCATCGCCCGACCAAGCCCCTGGCCACCACCGGTAATTACAAACACACTATCTTTAATCTGCATTTTTAACTCCTGAGCTGCGCAACATAATCTCTATGCTGCACATCTCATGTAACTATTTTGGAACAACTTTAATCGATTTAAATTCAGATCAGGTCAAATCTATTTCAGCATGCCCGCCTGGTCCATCAAATCAGTGATCTCACCGAGGATACTTTCATCATCAATAGTCGAAGGCATTTTGTATTCTTCGTTGGCAGCAATCTTCCGCAGAATAGCACGCAGGATTTTACCGGACCGAGTCTTAGGTAATCGTTGAACCACCACAGCTCGACGGAAGCAGGCCAGTGGGCCTACCTGATCCCGAACCATCTGCACCACTTCTGCTTCCAATTGTTTCTCATCAATCTCTTCACCGGCTTTAAGAACAATCAGACCAACAGGCAGCTGCCCTTTCATAGAATCGTTCATGCCGATAACAGCACACTCAACAACAGCTGGATGCGCTGAAACGACCTCTTCCATCTCACCGGTAGAAAGACGATGACCGGAAACATTGATTACGTCATCAGTACGACCCGTAATAAAGACATAACCATCCTCATCTATGAAACCACCGTCACCAGTGTGGTAGTAGCCTTCAAAAGTAGTCAGGTAAGAACTATTGAAACGCTCCGGATTATTCCAGATAGTCCAGGCAACACCCGGCGGCATAGGCAGCTTAACAACAATATTGCCCGCTTCGTTCGCTTCAACTTCATTACCTTCGCCATCAACAACGCGAATATCGTAGCCAGGCACAGGCTTATTGGTAGAACCCAGGCGTACGTCAGAAGGATCTGGTAAGCCCATCAATGGCGCAGTCATCGGCCAACCGGTTTCGGTCTGCCACCAATGATCAAGGATTGGCACTTCCAGCAGCTCACTCAGCCAGCTGTATGTTGAAGAATCTAGTTTTTCACCGGCAACAAATATCGAACGCAGGCTGGACAGATCGTAATTCTTAGACAAACCACCGGTAGGATCTTCTTTACGCACAGCGCGGTATGCGGTCGGTGCACAGAACATGGCGTTCACGCCGTATTCTTCGACGATACGCCAGAAAGTACCCGCATCCGGGTTACGGATCGGCTTACCTTCAAAAAAGATTGCACTACAACCCCCCATCAAAGGTCCGTAAACAATCAGGGAGTGACCTACAACCCAGCCCACATCTGAAGCAGCCCACCAGACATCACCTGGCTGCATACCGTAAATATTCTTCAATGCAAACTTCAGTGCAACCGCATTACCGCCGTTGTCACGCTGAATACCTTTCGGCTGTCCCGTGGTACCTGAGGTATACAGAACATAGAGTGGATCATCACCTCTAACCGGCGTACAACCCGCTGGCTCAACACCTTCCTGGCACGCATGCCAGTCAAGATCACGCGGCGCGGTCATCTCAGCTTCGATCATCGGACGCTGTACAACGATGGTGTGGTCCGGCTTGTTTGCAGAGAGCTCAATCGCCTTATCAACCAGTGGCTTATAGGCAATTTTCTTATCAAATTCGATACCGCAGGATGCGGTGATAATCAGTTTTGGTGTCGCATCGTCGATACGGATCGCCAATTCATTCGGCGCAAAACCACCGAAAACCACCGAGTGTGGTGCACCCAGACGTGCACAAGCGAGCATGGCCACTGCCGCTTCCGGGATCATCGGCATATAGATAACAACACGGTCACCTTTTTCAATACCCTGAGCTTTCAAGGCACCGGCAAAGCGACTAACACGATCCAGCAGATCGCTATAAGTGATCGCTTCTTTGAGTCCACCGGCAGCCGGTGAATCGTAATACAGAGCAACCTGATCGCCACGACCGTTTTCAACATGATAATCCAGCGCCAGGTAACAGCTATTCAGTTCACCATCGGCGTACCACTTGTAGCTACCATGTTCTGTTTTCTCGAGAATATTTTGTGGTTTTTTGTACCACGCAATACTGTCAGCCTGCTCTGCCCAAAAAGCTTCCGGATTTTCAATAGAAGCCTTGTAGTCCTCGTTATATCCCATTACCGTCACTCCAGTTTCTTATTATATAGGGAGGCTGCCGGCCATCCGGGCCGACAGTGGTTGTACTGCAAACGTTTATTGTTACTGGTCTTGATACAGCTTAATTACACTTGAGAAATCCAGACCACCGTTGCCTTTAGCCTTATGCAGACTAAACAACGAACGAGCTGCAGAACCCATAGGAACAGATGATGCACTCTGCTGGCTCAGATCCATCGCCAAACCCAGATCCTTATACATCAGGTCAACCTGGAAACCGCCCTGGTAATCATTAGAAGATGGCACGCCGTCCATCACACCCGGCACCGGGTTGTAGACATTCAGCGCCCAGTTACCACCGGAGCTCTGCTTCATAATCTCAGACAGCACTGCAGGGTCCAGACCATTTTTCATGCCCATATTCAGAGCTTCACAGGTACCCGTCATCAGGATTGACAGCAGCATGTTGTTACAGGCTTTAGCAATCTGACCGGCACCACTCTGACCCGCGTGGAAGATATTTTTACCCATCACATCCAGAACAGGTTTAGCTTTAGCAAACTGCTCATCAGTCGCACCTACCATGAATGCCAGAGTACCGGCTACAGCGCCACCTACACCACCGGATACCGGTGCGTCGATAAAGCTCAGGCCACGCTCTGCAGCTGCCGCAGATACGCTCTGGGCAGTCGCTGCATCAATAGTTGAGGAATCAATAATCAAAGCATCTTTAGATATGAGGTCAAACAGTGGCGCATCGCCGGTCTGAAACAGACCTTGTACGTGCTTACCCGCTGGCAGCATTGAAACAACGAACTCTGCTCCGGTTACTGCATCAGCCGCAGATGCTGCAGCATTACCGCCCTCTGCTACAACGGTATCCATTGCTGCCTGAGAAAGATCAAACGCTTTAACATTATGGCCAGCCTTAACCAGATTAATGGCCATCGGGCCGCCCATGTTACCTAAACCAATAAAACCAATAGTAGCCATTTTCTTTTCCTTTGTTCTTATTCTGCAGGGGTAACTCCCCGTGAAATCTATAGATGCGCCAAAGGGTTCTTATCCCAGGGTGACGTAAACAAGCTCTCTATGTAGGATTCGTCTACCTCACCTAATGAAGGAAAGGTCCACGCCGGACAGTTGTCTTTATCGATTAGTAAGGCACGTACACCTTCAGAGAACTCGCGCTCCTGACAGGAACGTACCGACAATACCAATTCATGCTGAAACACTTCACGCAGTGACAGATGACGCGAACGCAGCCACTGCTGATGGATCATATAGATCGCCATCGGGCTGCCGTTTTTCAACGTTTTCTGTGCGCCCTTAAACCAACGATCATCGCTCTCTTGACTAAGGATCGCGGTGATGATTTCTTTGAGGGTGTCATGATCGGTGACTTTCTGGATCAGCTCGTAATGACTCTGGACCGGTGAATGGCTCACCATGTGATCAGCGGATTCTCTCTCCATCACACGCAGTACTCGATTCACTGACGCATATGCATCGCCCTGCCAGCTCTCGCCCTGCAACCGCTCAATCACCTCTGGTAGTTTCTTGGCCGCGATAAAACGATCCGCCAAACCCAGATAGAGTGCATCAGCGGCATTCATACGGTGACCAGTCAGGCCCATAAACAGCCCCGTGCGTCCCGGCATATGGTTGAGAAACCAACTTCCGCCAACGTCAGGATACAGACCGATCGTGACTTCCGGCATCGCCATATGCGTAGTTTCAGTAACGATACGGTGACTACAGCCGTTAATCAGCCCCATGCCACCGCCCATCACGAAACCACTGCCCCAGCAGATTATCGGTTTCGGGTAGGTATGGATCGCGTAATCGAGGCTGTACTCACGGGTAAAGAAATCCAGCGGAAAGTCTTCATACATCTCGCCGGTCATCGCCTTATACAGGTTAACAACATCACCACCGACGCAAAATGCTTTCTGACCACTACTGTTCAATAACACAGCGACGACACTGTCATCTCGCTTCCATGCATCCATTCGCGGCTGAATCAGATCGATCATTTCCAGAGTCAACGCATTGAGCGAAGGCTCCGCGTTCAGGCAGATCTCTACGACCTTTTTACCATCCTGAGTCGGATATTCATTAAACAGCACACAGCTCATTATCAATATCTCAGTATACCGCTTAGCGGTTTTTCCATTCTGGGGCACGCTTTCCAAGGAAGGCATTAACCCCCTCTTTCTGGTCTTCAGTGAAGAACAGATCAACAAACAGTTCACGCTCAAGAATGTAACCTGCATCCCAATGTTGGGTGCGGTTGTTCTGAATCAACTCTTTACAGGATGCCACTGCAGTCGGACTCTGTTGAGCAACATTTGCTGCCAGCTCCAGTGCTTTTTCCAACGCCTGCCCCTTAGGAACAACTTCTTCAACCAAACCAATTTCCATCGCTTTAGCCGCTTTAATCCGCTCGCCACAGAGGATCAGGCGCTTAGTCCAGCCCTCACCAACTAACATAGTCAGATTTTGTGTACCACCAGCACATGGCAGCAGACCAACTTTCGCTTCCGGCAACGCCATCTGTGACTGTTCTTCTGCGATACGTACGTCGCAAGCCAGCGCCACTTCCAGGCCGCCACCCATAGCAAAACCGTTTATCGCAGCAATAGACACACCGCGAAACTTGCTCAATGTTTCAAAAGCTTCACCGAAATAACGTGCCATATCACGGGCAACACTTCGATCACCACCGGCAAACAGGTTCAAATCAGCACCGGCGGAGAAGAATTTTTCGCCCTGACCGGTAATCACTAAACTATAAATTTCACGATCGGCATTCAGCTCTTCCACCAGTGCCTTTAAACCTTTCAGACTCTCTTCAGTCCAAGTGTTTGCCGGTGGATTATTCATTGTCAGCAGCGCAATACTGCCGCGCTTTTCAACAATCAGCTTATCGGTCATGGTGATCTTCCTTATATATTCTTAGCAGACGTTAACCGTCTTTTATATTCTTAATAGCGCTTTAAAAAAACAACTCGTTAAAGAATCGCTGCTGCATTTTCCAGCAACAATCGACGAGCAATAATGACGTTCATGATTTCGTTTGTTCCTTCCAGAATCCGGTGCACCCGGTTATCCCGCAGGAAACGCTCCATCGGATATTCTTTGATATAACCATTACCGCCGAAAATCTGTAGTGCCTCATCGGCTACATTAAAGCCAACATCGGTAGCAAATCGCTTTGCCATCGCACAGTAAGTACTTTTATCCGGGTGGTTATTATCAAGACGGGAAGCGGCCATTCGCACCATCTGGCGCGCAGCTACCAATTCGGTGGCTGAGTTAGCCAATTTGAACTGCAGTGCCTGAAAGCTAGCCAGCGGTTTACCAAACTGCTTACGCTCGTGCATATACTCAGTCGCGTTATCCAGTGCCTGCTGAGCGGTACCAATTGAGCAAGTCGCAATATTAATACGTCCGCCATCCAAACCGCGCATCGCAATTTTAAAGCCATCCCCTTCCTGTCCCAGAATAGCCGATGCGGGTATACGGACATCTTCAAACGTAATCATGCGGGTTGGTTGGCTGTTCCAGCCCATTTTTTCTTCTTTACGGCCGTAGGTAATACCCTCCAGCGTGGCATCAACAGCAAAGGCAGAGATCCCCTTAGGACCATCAACACCGGTGCGCGCCATGACCACCAGACAATCGGTAGCCCCTGCGCCGGATATAAAGATCTTGCTGCCATTTAATATGTAGTCATCACCATCACGACGGGCAGTTGATTTAAGCGATGCCGCATCGGAGCCAGCGTTCGGCTCGGTAAGACAGTAGGATGCCAGTTTTTCACCGGCGGTGAGCTCTGGGCACCACTGCTGACGCACATCTTCTGCGCCAAATTCAGAGATCATCCAGGTAGCCATATTATGAATTGTGATAAATGCGGTCGTCGAAGTACAACCCATCGCCAATTGCTCAAAGATGATGCTGGAATCCAGGCGACTCATTCCCAGACCACCGACGTCCTCATGGGAATACAGACCACAGAAGCCCAGTTCACCTGCCGCTTTCAAAACCTCTACCGGGAAAGTTTGCTGTAGATCCCACTCACCGGCATTGGGTGCCAGTTCATTCTGGGCAAAGTTACGGGCCATATCGGCAAACGCAATCTGATCTTCGTTCAGTTCAAAATCCATTACTCACCTCGTACTAAAGACCTTGTGCTCAGCACGTTACAACAGGTCCTGTAGATTCTTATTCAACAATCTTTAATAGCTATTTGTTGGCGAAACGTAACAAGCGCTGGAAATCAAGGCATCTGCCGAGACTCCCAGCGCTGTAGCTTTACTTCAGGTTGATAGAGGTATTTACACCTGTATCAATATCATCCTCAAACCAGCGCGCGGTTACCGTCTTAGTTTCAGTGTAGAAACGCACTGCCTGCTTACCGTAAGCGTGCTGATCACCGTAAAAAGATTTTCTCCAACCAGTGAAAGAAAACATTGGCAGAGGCACTGGTACAGGAACGTTAATACCCACCTGACCTACTTTAATCTCATGCTGATATTTACGTGCAGCAGCACCAGAAGAGGTAAACATGGAAGTACCGTTACCGTAAGGATTGTTATTGATCAGTTCGATCGCTTCGTCCAGCGTATCGACTTCCAACGTAATCAGTACAGGACCGAAGATCTCTTCCTGATAGATAGACATATCAGTAGTCACGTTACGGAACATCGTTGGACCAACCCAGTTGCCATCAGGGTAACCTTCAACAACGACATCAGAACCATCCAGAATACAGTCAGCACCGGCATCTTTACCTTGCTGAATAAATCCAAGTACCTTCTCTTTAGACTGCGGATTGATCTGCGGACCATAACCCGCCTCAGGATCGTTCCATGCACCGGGACGGACTTTAGCCAGTGCATCACGCACTTCAGGAATCCACTCACGGGACTTACCAACGAATACTGCAACCGATATCGCCATACAGCGCTGACCAGCAGCACCGACTGAAGCACCTGCAATACTGTTAACAACCTGATTCTTCGCTGCATCCGGCATGATAACCATATGGTTCTTAGCACCGGCAAATGCCTGTACACGCTTCATCTTGTCAGTACCGGTACGGTAGATATGCTCACCGACGGCAACTGAACCAACAAAAGAGATCGCTGGAGTATCTTTATGTGTTAGCAGCTGATTTACCACGTCTTTAGTACCATGCACAACCTGCAGCAGACCCGCTGGAGCACCGGCTTCCTGGAACAGTTCAGCCAAACGCATCGGCGTCAGTGGATCTTGCTCAGAAGGCTTAAGTACAAAGGTGTTACCGCAGGCAATCGCCATAGGGAACATCCACAAAGGAATCATTGCAGGGAAGTTGAATGGTGTAATACCCACACACACACCCAATGGCTGGGTAATGCTGTAGCAGTCAATCTTGCGGGCTACGTTTTCAACTGTCTCACCCATGCTAAGAGATGCGATGTTACAAGCATGTTCAACAACTTCGATACCACGCCATACATCACCCTTTGCATCTTCAAAGGTTTTGCCGGTTTCCTGTGACAGAATCGTTGCAATTTCGTCGTGATTCTCTTTCAGCAGGTGCTGGTAACGTAACATCAGACGCGCACGCTCACCCACCGGGGTTTCTTTCCAAGTTTCAAATGCAGCTTTCGCCGCATCAATCGCCAGCTCAACTTCAGCTTCAGTAGCACATGGCACCTGAGCAATTACGTCCTGAGTAGCTGGGTTAGTTACCGGTAGCCATTGCTCGCTCTGGCTCTGAATCATTTCACCGTTGATCAGTAAAGGGACTTGCTGAGTCATTTTTTTCACCTTGCTTGGCTGTGTGTGCTGCCTAGCCACACAGCGTTTAAGTTAATTCTCAGGTATTATTTAAGCACAGTAACCTGGCCCACCTGATTGATTAAATTGCTTAATTGCTGGACTATCTTGCTGTAATCAGCTTTCAAGTCATTAAATCTTATTTTAAGCCTGCTGCCACAGCCTCTATATCTACTAAGCCCAAAGGGGCTCAACACCTACCTAGTCAACAACAGGCTCATATTGCGTTTTATCCAGCCAATCAGTAATCATTGAAATCTGCTCTTGTGACTGCAATGAAGGGTGATGTCCAATATCCGGAATAGTAATCACCTCTGCCTTAGGACCGGTTGTCGCCATCCGCTGGGCGATGGACTCGGTAAGGAAGTCTGATTTCTCACCGCGTATCACCAGTACCGGGCACTCAATACGTTCCCAACAGGACCAGAGATTGACGTGCATAAACGCCCAATAACGCTTGATCGTCTCACCGATTTTCGGGTCGTTATGTAAACGATATTGACCCTGTTCATCCAGGCGCACACCATGCAGGGCGTAATGCTGCCAATCCTGATCCGTCATCGGATGTGTCTGAGCATAGACCTCACGAAAATAGGCCTCTGCTTCATCGAGTGAGCTAAACACCGGATCAACACAGAGGTATTCTTTGATACGTCGAATTGCAGGTGCAGGAATGAAGGGACCAATATCATTGATCACCAGCCGTCGCAGTGGAGAGTTTTTCTCAGAAGCTAGCACAATGCCGATCAGCCCTCCCATCGAGGTACCAATCAAATCCACCGCATTCGCACCTGATCGGGCGATAACCTGCCTCTGGTCCGCGGCAAACTGATCCAACGTATAATGGCTATGATCTGCCAGCCAGTCACTGTCACCACGCCCCACTACGTCGGGGCACAGTACCTGATGGTTTGCCGATAACTGCCGCGCAAGCTTGTCGAAGTCGCGGGCATTACGGGTCAGTCCATGGATGCAGATCACGGTCCGCTGTGGATCTGGCTCACCCCATTGGGTATAGGCGATTTCATGATAACCGTCAGGCCCAAAACCCAATACAGTATGTTGAGCAGGTTCTGCTTGAATATTCGCCACCAGGGTATTTTTGTTAGCTGCACCCGACATCATATACACAACACCTAAATAAACTCTTTTGCGACAGGATGACTACAGCCCAATGGGTGTAGTCATCCAGCGCCATTAGCCGTTTTGGTTAACGTCTTCTTTAACATAAACACCCGGGGCTGCTTCCATCGGCTGGTAAGCATCATTGCCCAACTGCTCAGGGGCAGCAACCTGCTTACCGCCTTTCTCGGACAACCATGCGTGCCAATGCTCCCACCAGCTACCTGCCTGCTTTTCAGCTGAGGCCTGCCAGTCGTCACCATTGAGACCGGACTCACCGCCGTGCCAGAATGAACGACGGCATTTAACTGGATGGTTAATCGCAGTGCCCGACACGTGACCACCTTCGGTCAGAATAAATTCTACATTATCTCCGATCAAATCTTTGGCCAGGAAGGTCGTGCGCCAAGGCACAATATGGTCTCCAGTGGCTGAAACGAAGTAACAGGGAACATCGATATCTGCCACATTCAAAGCCTTACCGCATACGGTCACACCACCCGCCTCTTTAAGCAGGTTCTTCTGGTACATGTTGTTGACGAAGAAGTTATACATATCCTTTGGCAGATTGGAGGTGTCAGCATTCCAGTGCAACACATCGAAAGGCGGTGGCGTTTTGCCCAGCAAGTAGTTGTTGATCACGAAGTGCCAGATAGACTCATTTGCATGCAGCATAGCCATTGCACGCCCAAGGTCGTTACCAGGAAGAACACCGGATGTCTCCACACGATTATGGAAGCCTTCGATCTGCTTCTGATCGACGAAAACTTCAACCTCACCCGGATCGGAGAAATCGATCATGGTAGTAAGGAAGGTCGCTGAAACAATATTACGGCGTTCGGTTGCTGACATCGCAGCCAACGCAGTTACCATCATGGTACCGCCGATACACCAGGACAATACGTTGATCTTTTTGATGCCACTGATATCCCGGGCGACATCAAATGCAGTCCAGAGACCTTTCTGAATGTAATCATCCCAGGACACATCACACATTTCCTGTGATGCATTACGCCAGGAAATAATGAAGACATTCTGACCCTGCTCCAGCGCATGCTTAACAAATGACTTACGCTCATTGAGGTCGAAAATGTAGAATTTATTAACACAGGGAGGCACGATCACAAGTGGTCGCTGATAAACTTTTTCAACCAGCGGCTTGTACTGAATCACTTCCATCAACTCATTACGGAAGACCACGCTGCCCTGAGTGCCTGCAATATTTTCACCCAGTGTGAAACCATCAGGATCGGACGTCGTAATAGCACCGGACTGCAAATCTTCGGTCATGTTTTTGAACCCGTCGACCAGACTCTGACCTTGGCTTTCAACCGCCTGACGGATCACTTCAGGATTAGTGTGCAGGAAGTTAGTTGGCGCCAGTGCATCAGCAGCGTAACGGGTGTAAAAGCTCAGCACTCGCTGATCATGTGCATCTAGCTCACTCGCATCAGCAGATTCACACATCGCACGTGATGCCAGCAGATAAGATTGCATCAAGAAGTTGCAAACAGGGTTGTTTTTCCACTCTTCATCTTTAAAACGGCGATCACCTGCCTGAGGTTCAATCACTGCTGAACCTTCCTGTCCAGTCAGGTTTGACCAAGGATTCATCCACAACTTCAGCGTATCACGCTGGTAATTCATCATCGCCTCAGTCCAGGCCTGAACCGTGTTAGCCGATGGCGCTGCCAGAGAAGGTAAAGTCCCTAACAGGTCATCCATCTCTTTCTGTCCCAGACAGGAACCCAGCAATGGATTACCGGACAAGAAACTCACCAACTGACTCTCTGGTGATTTATTGTCTTGATTCGCCATAGTTACTTCTCCTAAATACAACTCAATGATTACCGGCCTCAAGACCGACAAACGCTACCTATCCACAACACTGAACAAACAGTGATTCCAAACGAACAGCGGCAAGCAGCCCCGTTACTTTCTGGAAATAATCGATTAAAGCACAGCTTAAGGCTGTGGATGATTGATAATGTTGCTATATTAATGGACTATATTGCTATTGAATACATGAATACCCTAATAAACACCTAATACCTTAGTCGAGCACCCTGTATGAGTACTCCATCAAACTGGCCTCTACCACCACAAAGCATTCGCTTTGTTATGCCCCATAAAATCATCCGAAAGCTCACTCAGAATAGGCTTTCAAAGGATCTTTACCCACTCGGAGCAGGATACTATAAAGAGGCTGAAGGACACCGAATGGAGCGCCTCGAGCACGATGATCATCTATTGATCTATTGCCTTGAAGGCAAAGGGAAAATCCGTATTAATCAAAAAAACTTTGCGATAAATAGCGGTGATCTTGCAGTATTACCCAGAGGGCTTGCTCATCAATATGCTTCCAGCCTAAACTTTCCCTGGACCATCTACTGGTGCCATTTTGAAGGAGAGCTATCAGATGAGTTCGTGAATCATTTACAGCTGCCAAAACAGAAACACGTTATTCACCTGGGCCTACACAGTAATCTGGTTAGCGAATTCGATGCTCTACTGGAAGCCCGCCACAGTAGCTACCACCTGAACGCTTTTATCAATGCCGCAAATCAACTACGTCAAATCCTCACGCATATAGCGCTATTACAGCCATTGGTTCGCAGCCAGGACGCAGACAGTTTCAATCTGGAAAAAGTTCACAGCCTGATGCAGGCCCGTATCCACGAACAGTTGGATATAGACACCCTGGCCGCCAGCGTTAACCTATCGAAGTTTCATTTTATTAAGCGATATAAGGATGTCACCGGCACCACACCGATTAACCATTTTATTCAGCTGAAAATAGAACGGGCTTGCCACCTGTTGGATATCAGTACCAGAACCATCGCCGAAGTGGCTTTCATGGTGGGTTATGAAGACGCTTATTACTTTTCACGAATGTTCAAAAAAGTGATGGGAATCTCGCCAACCCAATATCGAAAACTACAGGTAGGTGCATGGTCTTATAAGAGTTTTAAAAATGACACCGTTTAAACCTGCAACACAGCCCTTCTAGCGACTAAACTAACGGCTATCACCGTTTTTCTGAGGTCGGATATGCCCTTTAACATTGCCGGAATCGATCATATCGTCTTGCGAACTACCCAGCTACAAAACATGCTCCGGTTCTACTGTGATGTACTGGGCTGTAAAGTGGAGCGGGACCTTCCGCCAGAAACTGGATTGGTTCAGCTACGTGCAGGCCGTGCACTAATCGATATCGTCCCGGTAGACAGTGAACTGGGCCGCGTAGGTGGAGGGCCTCCTACTAAAACTGAGAACAACCTTGACCACTTTTGCCTATTACTTGATCCGATATCTGAACAACAGATCAGCAAGCACTTAAAGCAGCACAAAATAGTTGTCGATGATTTTTCTGAACGCTATGGCAGTGAAGGCTTTGGGCAATCGATCTACATCGAAGACCCTGAAGGAAATACTATTGAATTGAAAAGCAAAAAACTATATACCCAGGAATAAGAAACGATACAGTTTATCGTTCCCACTCCTGCATCACCATGTGAGTAACAACCTTCGCATCTTTAGGTAGCTCTTCATCAATTTCAGCAAGAATGTCGTGTAGCCGCTGCATGCCAGCAAACTCCAGGTATACCAACAGGTCAACTTCACCACTGATACCGTGACAATGCTTAACTTCCGGATATTGCAGCAGCATCTGGACTAGCGGGCGACACTTAAAGCCCCCCTGTTTAATCTCGAAATAAGCCTTAAGAAAGCCTCCGGTTTCAGTCTTCTTTGCTGTCAGTACCTGATAGCCAACAATCTCACCCTGCTCTTCTAAGCGCTTTATCCGTTCTGAAACGGCCGGGCGTGACAGACTGACCTGTTCGGCAATGGCGGACACACTCTGACGGGCGTTTTCCCGAAGTGCTGCGATTATTTTTTGATCAAAACTATCCATGCGTAACCTGAGTATGCAAAACGTCGGCAAATTAATGAAAAACCTACAGATCGACAGTAAACCACGACGCAACGTTTTTCGCATTAATCGTACACTTTACTGACACTATTTATAACGATCTGGGAAAAAGGATGACTAGGCTAAATCAAACCATCACCCGCTGGCAAGGAATCGGGCTCATTGCGACCACCCTACTGGGCACCGGTGTCTTTATCCTGCCGCAGTTAACCATCGTTGTTGCCGGTGATAAAGCGATCTGGGCCTGGGCCATCCTGCTACTGGGCATTCTCCCTTTAACCTACGTCTTTGCCGAATTGGGGCGCCGCTTCACTCACGCAGCAGGTCCTGCTTATTTTGTAGATCAGGCATTTGGCCCACTCGCTGGTCGAATCATTGGCCTGTTATTTCTGTTTTCAGTTCCTCCCGGAGCTGCAGCTGCACTGATTATGACCTTCAAGTTTCTGCAGCCGGTTATCACCCTCTCAGCAGAACAGCAGCTATGTGGTGAACTGCTAATCTTCTTACTCTTGTTCTTTGTTAACCGTCGAGGCTTGCAACTCTCTGGAAAAATACAGATGGGGCTGACGATTATGATTCTATTCGTTGTGACTTTGATGCTGGTAATGTCGCTTGTTCAAATACCCGAATCAAATGCCACTAAAGCTCTGAGTGTTACGACAAATATTGGTAATTACAACGGCATGATGCAAGCGATAGGATTGGCGATCTGGAGCTTTCTTGGCATTGAAGCGGTCACCCATCTGGCTGGCGAATTTAAAGATGTGAAGAGAGACTTTATTCCGGCAACTTTGATCGGTGTCTCTCTAGTAGGCCTGATCTATATCGGTTGCACCTGGTTATCAATGCTAGCCCCCGAACACCCACTGGCGATGGTCGGCCTATTTGAGATGCAGTTTGGTAATAGCGGCCGCTGGATTATCGGAGGCTTAGGCTTTATCAGCGGGATAGCAACTATCAATATTTACTTTGCCAGTCTTTCCCGCCTAGCCTGGAGTTTCAGTAACGATGGCATTCTGCCTCAGCCATTACGAGCACTGAACCAGCATAGGATTCCATCGGCTGCACTAATCACCTTTATAGTCATTTCTGCACTAATGCTGCTGCTCAGCTACCTGGCAGAGATGGATTTCACTGTCATAGCCCACTGGGTAAACGGCTCATTTGTAGTGATTTATACCGCGTCAATGCTGGCTGCCTGGCGGTTACTTGATCATCGTTACAGGCCTGCAATAATCGTTGGACTGTTCGCCTGCGGACTGTTTATCTACTGCCTGGGTACCGCGATGTTTTATGCAATATTACTAGGACTACTAATTACTCTAGTATTGTTAGGTCAGCAGGTTTGGAAGCGAAGCGATTTAGCGAAACAGGGGGCGGACTTATAACTGATAAAACAACCACTACTGATTAATAACAGCTAAATCTTTCTAGTTTAGATTAGAAGGATTTTAATCGTCGGGCAGCGCATCAAATTCTGCTCTTTTTGACTCGAACCACTGAGTCATCTTTTCAGGATTCTGCATAAGAGATTGCATCTTTTGCATTGCAGCGAGATGAGCTTCATCCTGCGCTTTAAACATCTCCATGCCGTGCTGCTTACTCAATAGCGCAATCTCTTCAAAGGTATTCGCTTTGAACTCAAGTTCACAGGCTCCGCCCAGTTGTGTACAGCTCATCGTTTTCATCTATAGCCCCTCTTTTAGTTAAGAGTAGAGAGCTAACTTATAAAACACCAGACAATGAATCTCAATTAAGCTTATTAACCAGACTCGCTCAGACCTTAACCGCTGGTTCATGACGGGCATAGAATCGCTTTAGCTCTCTGGATTTCGGTGCCTGTCCGGTAAAGATCTCCACATAATCAGAGACTCTCTGCAGCCGGGTGGCGATATCCTCATCGGACTTCATAGAGATATAACCGATCTGAGTCAGATAGATACTGCGGGCACGGACATCCGCCTTTGCCGCCTCATACCCAAAACGGATAAACATCTGTCGCAAAGCCTCTAGTCGTGCATTGTCCGCCTGACTAATCTGTTCAGCGACATCTGGTGATTGTAGCGCCCAACTGCGCACCGCAAATTCAAACTGAGAATCAAACAGGTCTGGATTCAACCAGCAATCAAAAACATTAAGAATTGCCTCCGCAATACTCTCCGCATATGCCTCTGCCTGAGCCACCAGGTTACCAGTGTTTTTATCTCGCCACTGTGTCAGCAAAGCATTTAACAATTCGTTCCTGTCCTTAAAGAACCAGTAGAAACTGGTGCGGGACAACTTCAGTTTTTTTGCCAGGGGCTGAATACGAACGGTGTCGATACCCGCTTCAATCAGTGTCTCATAAGATGCCTGCAACCAGACATCAGCAGAACCGCGCCAACCACTATCTTGCGCTGCGTCACTGCTAGAAGTTTCGCTGCTGTTTGTATCGGTATTCATAGTACTCAGATCACTCCCCTGCTCTGCTTTCGGCACCAGATGGTGCGATGCAGATATCTGCCTGTCAGTAAGCCCCTGGAGACCCGACGAAATGTACATAACTGTTCAGACGAAGTAAACCCAGGTTTCATTCTCACATCTACACAGATGAACCTTTAATATACACTCATGTACTTTTAATTGACATATGTGTACATTTTTTCTAAATTACATAAAACCTGAGTTTATAGCTCACCATGACGGAGGACTAAAATGTCCAGTGATCCATTACTGCAACCCTATCAACTTAAGCATCTGCGCCTGCGCAACCGTATTATGGTCACCGCACACGAGCCTGCGTATTCTGAAAATGGGATGCCCACGGAACGCTATCGCGCCTATCATGTAGAACGAGCAAAAGCGGGTGTTGCACTGACAATGACTGCCGGTTCCGCAGCGGTATCTCTGGATAGCCCTCCGGTATTCGATAATCTACTGGTGTACAAAGATGAAATTGTTCCCTGGATGAAAGACCTGACAGATGAATGTCACGAGCACGGTGCTGCTGTGATGATTCAACTGACACATCTGGGAAGACGCACCCGCTGGGATAAAGGCGAATGGTTACCCGCAGTATCACCCTCCCATAAACGTGAAGCATCCCACCGTGCCTTCCCTAAACAGATTGAAGACTGGGATATAGACCGAATCATCAAAGACTATACCGACGCGGCTGAACGGATGCAGGCAGCGGGTTTAGATGGCATTGAACTGCAGGCCTACGGTCACCTAATGGATCAGTTCTGGTCACCACTGACAAACACTCTTGATGGCCCCTATGGTGGCAACCTTGATAACCGGTTGCTCTTTACCTTCGATCTGCTCAAATCGATCCGTAAGCGAGTTGGCGATGAGTTTATCCTCGGCCTTCGTTACACCGGCGATGAGATGCTGGAAGGCGGCCTAACCCTAACAGACGGTTTGTCCATCTCTCAGCGCCTGAAAGACAGCGGTATGGTGGACTTCCTCAATGTCGTCCGCGGTCATATCGATACCGATGCAGGCCTGACCGACCTTATTCCGATTCAGGGAATGCGTAACTCACCGCATCTGGATTTTGCTGGTGAAATCCGTTCAGCAACAGAGATGCCGACATTCCATGCGGCGAAAATTCCAGATGTAGCAACTGCGCGCTACGCCATAGCAAGTGGCAAAGTCGATATGGTGGGCATGACCCGTGCCCATATGGCAGACCCCCATATCGTACGAAAGATCATAGCAGGTCAAGAAGAGAGTATCCGTCCCTGTGTAGGCGCCAACTACTGCCTCGATCGGATTTATCAGGGCGGTGCAGCCTACTGTATACACAATTCAGCAACCGGGCGTGAACTGACAATGCCCCACGACATTCCAAAAGCAGATAAAGTAAAAAAAATCGTTGTCGTCGGGGCCGGACCAGGCGGACTTGAAGCCGCACGAGTGGCGGCTGAACGCGGCCATGAAGTCGTCGTTTATGAAGCTTTAGCCGACGCCGGGGGCCAGATCCGACTGACCGCTCAAAGCCCACGACGCCATGAGATGATCAGCATCATCGACTGGCGTATGAACCAGTGTGAGCAGCTAGGCGTTACCTTCCACTTCAACAGCTATGCTGAAACTGAAACGATACAAGCTGAAAAACCGGATGTCGTTATCATCGCAACCGGGGGGTTACCCGATACCGAGGTGTTAGAAAGCGGCAATGATCTGGTGGTATCAACCTGGGACATCCTCTCCCGCAGCATCAAACCCGGAAGTAATGTTCTGCTATTCGATGATGCCGGTGATCATGCAGCACTGCAGGCAGCGGAAATCATCGCCAACAGCGGCGCCAAACTAGAGATCATCACCCCGGACAGAAGCTTTGCGCCGGAAGTAATGGCCATGAACCTAGTACCCTATATGCGTACTCTGCAAAAGCAGGATGTGACCTTTACCGTCACCTATCGACTGAACTCTGTCGAACGCGAAGGGCGGGAGTTGCTGGCCACCATCGGTAGCGACTATGACGACGGTAGTCGTGATTTCTCCCAGACCCGCCGGGTCGATCAGGTGATAGTCAATCACGGAACACTACCCTTTGAGGATCTGT